>JAHFEJ010000035.1 GCA_023248535.1 Nitrospinales bacterium
CGCCACCGGCGGAAAAAATCCGGGGATGGCGCAAGTGGCGGCGATTGCCCGGCGCAACGGCCCACTTTTGATGAAATAGGGGCCGTTATTCACGATATCGGTCGCCACGCAGGCGAAAGGTATCTTGGTATCCTCGACATTGACATCCGGCACCATCTTGGCCACCAGCGATTCCAGGCGGTCCACCGGCAGATATGACAACTTCGTCATGGAAACGCTGTAAAAAAGCGATTTGCGGAACGTCCTGAGCATGCCGCGGAAGATGCCGCGCCGCTCGTCCCCTTCGCGCGCGCGGATAAGAATATCCCCCCGCAAGTCGGAGAAATCCTCCCCCTTCAGGAAAGCGGAGACGATCCGCTCCACCGCATCTATATCGAGGGTATAGGCAAACAGCGCGCCGATGAGGGCGCCCACGCTGGCCCCCGCCACCATGTCGGGGCGCAGGCCGCCGCCTTCCAGTTCGCGCAGCACACCCAGATGCGTCATGCCGCGCGCGGCCCCGCCGCTCAGGCAAAGCCCTACCTTGAAAGGGTTGTCGAATAGCATCTCCGGCTGGTTTTTCAACTGGCGTAGGCCTTTCCCATATCCTTTCGGTATTTTTCCTCTATCACATGCCGTTTTAATTTTAGCGACGTGGTGAGCATACCATTTTCGGGCAGCCAGCTTTCATCCACCAGCAGCAGCCGTTTCACGCGCACATAGCCGGGGAAACCGCCGAGGCGCGCGTTCACCGCCGCCAGGAGGGCCTCCTCGAATTTCCCGCCGTGCGGCGGGTGCTCGCCCTCGTAGGCGAAGCCGTTTTCGGCGGCGAACTGCCGTAACTTGTCCGGCAGCGGCTTAGCCAGCAGCAGCAGGTAGGGCCTCTGCTCGCCATACACCATCAGGTTCTCGAAAATGCCCATCGCCTTGATCTCCGCCTCCACCCGGTCGGGGGGCACTTTTTCGCCGTTGGACATGACGATGATCTGCTTGAGTCTGCCGGTGATTTTCAGATGGCCGTTGACGATCTCTCCGATATCGCCGGTGTGAATCCACCCGTCGGGGTCAATAATCGCGCGCGTAGCCTCTTCATTGTTCCAGTACCCCTTCATCGTGCCGGGGGTTTTGGCGATGATCTCGCCGCTGGCGGCGATCCGTATCTCGACGTCATCCATCGGCGGGCCGACGGTATCGCCGCGGTTATTCCCTTCGCGGTTGCAGCTGAGCACCGGGCTGGTCTCGGTCATGCCATACCCCTGTATCACCGGAAGGCCGATCGCCACGAAAAGCCGCCAGATGTATTCCGGCAACGCCGCGCCGCCGGCGACCGCCAGCCGGAGCCTGCCGCCCATTTTGCCCAGGATTTTTTTCCCGACGATGGCATAAAGCAGCGGATTGAGCAGATGGAACGGCGACCACGGCCCCCGCCCCTGCCGGTGCAAAAACGCGCCATACCCGATATTGACCGCCATTTTGAATATCAGCTTTTTCACCGGAGAAGTTTTCCCCACTTCGTCTATCACCCTTTCGTAGATGCGCTGGAATACCAGCGGCACCGACACCACAACCGTGGGATGCTGGGTGAGCATGTCTTCGGCGACCGTGCGCACGTTGCGCGCGTAAACCACGGTAGAACCCGCCATGACCGGCAGGTAATAGCCGACCGTGCGCTCGAACATGTGGGTAAGCGGCAGGAACGAAAGGAAGACATCCTCCGGCGTGATAGTGGCGGCGCGGAGGCCGACATGGGCGTTCCAGAGGATGTTTCGGTGCGTCAGCACCGCCCCTTTCGGCAAACCGGTGGTGCCGGAGGTATAAACGATGGTAGCGGGGGAATCCAGCGTGACATCATGGACGTAAACACCCGAATCGTCGGTGCAAAGCCAATCTTCGTAATACTTCACCCGCAGGTCGCGCGGGGCCTCCTTGAACCGGCGGATGATGAGCACCCGCGTCACCATCGGCATCCGTCCGTGGATGGGAGCAAGCTGTTCCCAGGTATCCGAATCCTCAACCACCAGCAGCCTCAACTGAGAGTCGTTTATTATGTGGGTGATGTTATCGTGAGAATCTTTTATAAAAATGGGAACCACCACGAGGCCGGAACCAAGGGCTGCCATATCGCACAGCACCCACTCGATCGAGTTGCGCACCATCAGCCCGATACGGTCGCCGGGCATCAGCCCTTCGTTTTCCAACGCCCCCTGCCAGCAACTGGCATCGCGGTTCATATCTCGCCAGGTTTTTTCGACCCAGACGCCACGCGGCTCATCGAATTGGCGGAAAGCCGTTTTGCCGGGATTTTTCTTGATGCGCAGTTCGAACAGGCCGGGGAGCGACCCTGCTTCCTTATAATCGATATAGTCCGTTATCCGTTCCATACTCCCCCCTTACAGAGCATTCCATCCGGCATCCGGCGCGAACCGGGGGCCGTATTTGGCCCGCAGTTCTTCAAGGCGCGCGGCCAGCGCCGCTTTGCCCGCCGCGCGCGCGTAGCGGAGCGGGCCGCCGCGGAACGGCGCGAAACCGCTGCCAAAAACCATTCCGGCATCGATCAAATCGGCATCGGCCACGATTCCTTCGCGCAGACAGGCGACGCACTCGTTAACGTAGCGAAGCATCAGCCGGTCGGTAACTTCATTCATTTCCGGCGTGGCCGGTCCGGCCGCCGTGCGCACCTTGCCGGAGCGGTGGTCGTAATACCCCTGGCCGCTCTTCACGCCAAGCTTGCCTTCCTTCACCATGCTTTCAAGCTTCGGAGGGACCTCCGCTCCCAGCTTTTCCTTGAACACCAGCCCTACGTGGTAACAGATGTCGAGGCCCACCGTATCGCCCAGCAACAGCGGCCCCATCGGCATACCGAACCGCACCGCCGCGGCGTCGATGACCGCCGCCGGGATACCTTCCGACTCCATCACCATCGCTTCCATCAGGTACGGCATCAGTACGCGGTTAACGAGGAAGCCGGGGCTGCTTTTAACCGGCACCGGCAGTTTGCCGATCGCCCCCACATAGGCGAACGCGGTTTCCAGCGCGGCGGGGCCGGTCGCCACCCCCTGCACCACTTCCACCAACGGCATCTGCGGTACCGGATTGAAAAAGTGGATGCCGGCCAGCCGTTCGGGATGCGCCAGCGTGGCGGCCATCTCCTCCAGCGGGATGCTGGAGGTGTTGCTGGCGAGCACCGCACCCGGTTTCATCATCGGCTCCAGCCGGGCGAACAGTTCGCGCTTCACCTTCAGATCTTCAAACACCGCTTCGATAATGATATCGGCGGAGGCCGCGCCCTTTCCGGCGGGATCGGGAATCAGCCGGTCAAGCGCCAGTTGCACCAGCCGCGGCTCCTTAAGCTTCTTTTTGAACAGGCCGGCCGCCCGCTTGATGGCGGGGGCGATAAACTTTGTTTCGCGGTCTTGCAATGTGACGGTGAGGCCGCGCAACGCGCTCCACGCGGCGATATCCCCACCCATCGCGCCCGCGCCGACGACGTGGAGCCGTTTCACGGGCTGCGCGCTCTTCTTGGCAAAACCTTTAAGGCGTTCCTGCAGCTGAAAAAGCCGCACGAGGTTCTGCGCCGTATCGCCAACAATGAGGCGCGACACCGAACGGGCCTCTTCCTCCATCATCCGCCGCTCGTCGCCGCCATACCGCTCCCAAAGATCGATCATGGCGAAGGGGGATGGATACTGTTCCGGATTCACCTTTTGCGCCGTTTTCTTGCGCATCATGCCGGCGGTGATCCCACGCAACACCGGCAGTCCGGCGATTGACGCCATACCGCCCGCCCTGCGCGGGGGGGCGTTTTTCTTTATCAGCGAAAGAGCGGCGGCCTTCAGATGGCGTTCCGGCGCGGTCATATCCACCAACCCCGCCTTTTTCGCCGCTTTGGAGCTGAAGTTCCGCCCCGTGAGCATCATCTCAAGACCGGCGATCCCCCCCATTACCCGCGTGGCGCGCACCGTGCCGCCAAAACCGGGATGGATGCCAAGCTTTACCTCCGGCAGGCCGATCTGGGTTTTCTCGTCGGTGGAGGCAACGCGGTAGCGGCAGGCAAGCGCCAGTTCCGTCCCGCCGCCGAGGCAAAAGCCGTGGATGAGCGCCACTGTGGGGAACGGCATCTTTTCAATGCGGTTGAATACCTCCTGCCCCCGGCGGATGAGCGCCAGCGCGGAGGCTTCATCGGTCGCCTTGGTGAACTCGTTTACGTCGGCACCGGCCACGAAGCCGCTTTTCTTCGCGGAGTAAATGACAAGGGCGGCGGGCGTATGCGCTTCGATATGCGCAAGCGCCCCGTCCAGTTCAAGCAGCAGATCGGAGGAGAGGACGTTGGCGCTGGCATCGGCTTTGTCCAGCCCCAACCACGCGACATTTTGCGCGTCAAGTTCCAGCTTGAAGTTCCTGAACGTGTTATCCATCGGCCCGCTCCACGTTTTCCACCAACACCGCGCCCCCTTGCCCGCCGCCGATGCAGAGCGATGCAATACCCATCCGCCCGCCGTTTCGGCGCAACGTGTTGAGGACATGCAGCGTGATGCGCGCGCCGCTAGCGCCGACCGGATGGCCGATGCTTACGCCGCCGCCATCGACGTTGATGTTCTTCATGTCGAGCGGCCCGAATCCCGTGGCAAAATCGCCCACTTCGTTCTTCATATAGCTCCCGTCGTTCCAGGCCCGCAGGCAGGCCAGCACCTGCGTGGCGAACGCCTCGTTGATCTCAATATTGCCGATATCGGCGGTGGTGAGGCGGTTGCGCCCCAGAATGCCCGCCATCGCATGCACCGGCCCCAGCCCCATCTGCGCCGGGTCGACCCCCGCCCACTCGAAATCAAGCAACCTGCCCAGCACCGGCAGTCTGTGCTTTTTCACCGCCGTGCCGCTGGCGAGCAAAAGCGCCGCCGCGCCATCGGTGAGTTGCGCGCTGTTCCCGGCGGTCACCTTGCCCAGTTTCGGATCGAATACCGGTTTCAGTTTTGCCATCTTCTCCATATCGCTGTCGCGCCTTACACCGTCGTCGAAATCGTAGACATTCCCCGCCGCGTCGATCAGCGGCGACAATTCGCCCACAAACCGTCCCCCGTCGGCGGCGGCCGCGAGCCGCCGGTGGCTTTCCACCGAGAACGCGTCCATCTCTTCGCGGCTGATGCCGAAGCGGTGGGCGAGGATTTCGGCGGTCTGCCCCATATTGAGGCCGACCACATGATCGGTCAGCCCCTGCAGCACGCCAAGCACCGGGCGGAGATAGGCGGGGCGCATCTTCATTAATACTCCCATGCGCGCGCCAAAGCTCCGCGCCTTGCCCCATGCCACCAGCCACTCCACCATTTCCGGCGTATGCAGCAGCGGGTAACGGCTCATCGCCTCGGTGCCGCCGGCCAAAACCAGCTCGGCGCGCCCCATGGCGATGTCCTTCGCGGCACAATCAAGCGCCTGCATGCCGGAGGCGCAGTTGCGGTTCACGGTGAAGGCGGGAACTTTTTTTCCGCACCCCAAACGGAGCGAGATGACCCGCGCGATGTTCGCCTCGGTTGCATCGGGGAACACGGAGCCAAACACCACCTCGTCCAAGGCCTCGGGCGAAAACGGCATCGCCAGCAGCAGCTGCCGCCCCGCTTCCACCGCAAGGCCGGATGCGGAAAACGCCCCGCGAGGACCCTTGGCTTTCAGGAAGGGGGTGCGGCGTCCGTCCACCACATATACGGGGCGCAGGCTGGCGAAACTATTTCCCATCGCGCTTGCTCCAATAATCCATCGGGAAATCATCCACCATGATCACGTCGCGGCGCGTCCTGTTGGCGTCTTCGATGGCGGCTTTCTCGTCCGCGGTGATGATATTGGCTTTCAGGGCCTCTTCGATCCGCTCGGCCTCGCCGCGCGCGGCGATCCGTTTGTCTTTTACCGCGTGGTTTATCTTCCGCTCCACTTCTTCGGCCGCAAGCGACTTGTGCAGCGCCCCCTCGATCCTTCCCATCTGCTCGTTCATGTTTTTGCATATGTAGATGCCGTTGGTGAGGCGGTCGCGCGTATCGGAGGGGCTTTGCAGCGTTTCGGCGGCTTTGGCCCCCAGCCTGTCCGACGGCGGATCAAACGGCTTGCCGAACGGGAATATGAGCGGCCTCAGCAGCAGCGCCGCCGTGCGGTTGGGAAGGTTTTGCAGAAATCCGGCAAGCGCCTCCTGCGCGCGGTAGAGCGCGTCTTCCACCGCCCAGCGGACGAGCGGCTGATCCTCTTTGGGCAAGCCGTCGTCGGCGTAACGCTTCAGCGCCGTGCTGGCGATGTAGAGATTGCTGACGATGTCGGCCAGCCGTCCGGCCAGCTTTTCCTTCCTTTTGAGATTACCGCCGAGTGTCAGCATCGCCACGTCGCCGGCGATGGCGAACGCGGCGCTCAGCCGCCCGATGCGGCGGTAGTAGACCGCCAGCGGCCCCCCCACCGGCGACGGCAGAAATTTGCCGCCTGTAACAGCCGAGACGAACGACCGTGCGGCGACGGAGGAGGTGAACCCGACGTGGCCGAAAAACGCCTTGTCGAATGCGGCAAGTCCGTGTGCCTTGTCCTTGTCGGCGGAGGCTTCCATCTCTTTCAAAACCCAGGGATGGGCGCGGATGATCCCCTGCCCGAAGACGATCAGCGTGCGGGTGAGGATGTTCGCCCCTTCCACCGTGATGCTGACCGGCAGGCCCTGGTATATGCGTCCCATGAAGTTGCGCGGACCGAGCACGATGGCGGCTCCGCCCTGAACGTCCATAGCGCGGTTGACCACCTGACGGCACCGCTCGGTGAGGCTGTATTTCGACATGGCGGATAAGAGCGACGGGGCCTCGCCAAGATTTATCGCACCGACAGTGAAAAGCCGCGCCGAATCCAGCCCATAGGTGAGGCCGGCCATTTCGGCCAAGGCCTCTTCCACCCCTTCGAACTTCGCCACCGGCATGCGGAACTGCCGCCGTATCCGGGCATACGCCCCCACGCCCCGGCAGGCGAGTTTCGCCGAGGCGGCGCTGACCGCGGGGAGCGAAATGCCGCGTCCGATGCCCAGCCGCTCCATCAGCATCCGCCATCCCTGTCCTGCATAATCCTTCCCGCCAACGATGTAGTCGAGCGGAACAAACACATCCTTGCCCCAGATGGGGCCGTTGATAAACGGAATGCTGAGCGGGTCGTGCCGCGGCCCGATGGTGATGCCTTTGGTATTGGCCGGTATCAGGGCGACCGTGATGCCGGGATATTCGTTGTCCCCCATCAGCTTGTTGGGGTCATACAGGTGGAATGCCAGCCCCATCACGGTGGCGTACGACGAAAGCGTGATATAGCGCTTTTCCCAATTCAGGCGGATGCCGATGATTTCCCTGCCATCGAACATCCCTTTTTCCACGATGCCGCTTGCCTTGATGCTGGTGGCATCGCTCCCCGCTTCCGGTTCCGTGAGCGCGAAGCAGGGTATTTCGGCGCCGATGGCAAGGCCCGGAAGGTAGCGTTTCTTTTGCTCCGGCGTGCCGTAGTGGAGCAACAGTTCGGCCGGTCCCAGCGAGTTGGGCACCATGACCGTGATGGCGGCGGTGCCGCTTCTGCTTGCAACCTTCAACACCACTTCGCTGTGCGCCAGCGCCGAGAAATCGAGGCCGCCGTATTCCTTCGTGATGATCATCCCGAAGAATTTTTCTTTTTTAAGGAAGTCCCACACCTTCGGCGGCAGATCGTGCAGACCGTCTGTTATCTCCCAGTCGTCGAGCATCTCGCAAAGCTTTTCCACCGGGCCGTCAAGGAACGCCTGCTCTTCCACGGTGAGCTTCGGTTTCGGAATGTTGTGCAGCGCGTGCCAGTCCGGCTTGCCGGCGAAAAGATGTTTTTCCCAAAAGACGGTGCCCGCATCCAGCGCCTCGCGCTCGGTCTTGGATATGGGGGGCATGATGTTTTTAAAGATGCCGAGGATGGCCGGCGTGAGCAGCGTACGGCGCAGCGGCGGCAGGTTCAGCACCAGCACCACGGCGGTATACACCGCCCATACGGCGATCAGCCCCGTCGATGGCGGCCCGCCGAAGCTTTCCACGGCCAGAAAGGCGTAGCCGAGGAGAGTGACGGCGACAATACCCATTTGATAATAAAGGATGATAAGAAGAGCGAATAAGGCCACCAACGTCCATAGGATGCAGATCATTTCGTGTTCCCTTTCTGTAGGCTTGACTTCATACTACTACAAAAATGAGCCGCTTTCCGGCGGCGAATATCAAGTGGCGGGACGTGTTACCGCTTATCGAAAGCGGGGCTTTTAGCGCGCCAGTCACGCTGCTGAACGGCGGCGTTGATTTTGGCGATTCCCGGCTTTACATCAAGTAAAGCCATCGCGTTAGTGAAATTCGGGGTAAGCCCCTCTTTTTCCAACTCATTAAAAAGCCGCTCCATCATCTCTATGTCGGCGGCGGTATCGACGGTCAGGCGGAAATCCCGTTGCATCCAGACCGGCGGCATAAGGGTGTTTATTTTGAACCTGCCGGGGTGTTCGTGAATGTACGGCGTGACATGCTCGCGGCAATATGGAGCCGTGGCTTCCCGGTACATCGCATCGAGCGCGCGGAAGCTGATGACTTCCCCCACTGTGCCGAGCGGATACCGGCTGCCGTTGGTGAGATCGGCCCCCGTTTCAACATGCGATTCGATCATCAAATCCATAAAACCTACGGCCACCAGCGGGCTGTCGGCGCAAAGACGTACCACCGGGTCGGCCTTTAGCGCCGCCGCCGCGAGGTGGTAGCGGGCCAGCACGTCATCCACCGGCCCGCGCACACAGGGCACCCCCAGGCTTTGAACATACGTATCGAGCACGTCATCCTCCGGCAAGTCCGGCACGGCAACGGCGATGCCGCTGGCATGGGAGAATTTGCGCGCCCCCTCGATCAGCCAGCCGATAAGCGGCAGTCCGCTCAGGGGATGCATCGTTTTGCCGGGAAAGCGGCTGCTCCCCATGCGGGCCTGAATAATAATAACAGGATTGCCGGGAACGCTCATTTTACCCTCCGCCGGAAATACACCTTCTTCCCTCCATCATCGGCGGATTGGTAGATCGCAAGGATCAGCTCCAGCGCGTTACGGGCTTCCACGCCGCTCGATACCGGGTCGCGCCCGTTTTCGATGGCGCGTACCAGTTCCCGGACACAGCCAGTAAAGCTGTTTTCGCGCTTGTGCGGATTCTTGAACGGAGCGGGGGCCAGTTCGTGAAAGCCGGTGTAGTGGCGGCTGGTGAAATTCCGGAAGGCGTGGATGCCCCCGTTGCCGATGACGATGCGGCCGTTTTCAAATTGCAGGTCGAGATCGAATTTGAAATAGTTCCGCTCCCCTCCCCCTTCCACAAACACCGTGACGCCGCTCTGGAGCACGATGATCCCGCCGGCGGCGGTTTCAATATTCCCTTTGCCGCAGGGACGCTTGTCGAACCCCATCACCCATGCGGCGGGGCCGCCGAAGTAAAGAACCAAATCCAGCAGGTGCGTGCCGTCGTGCAGAAGGGTGCCGCCGATGTATTTTTTCCGCGCTAACTTCGGCGGCGGCAACGAAAGCGCCTGCGCGAAGATGGTCTTCAGTGCCCCCATCTCCTTTGTTTCCACGATCTCCTTTACCCGGGAAAAATTGCTGTCGAAGCGCCGCTCGTGCCCCACCAGCAGCTTGATGCCGCGTTTTTTGCACGCGGCGATAATGCGGCCGGCCTCTTTGAGGTTGGCGGAGATCGGCTTTTCCAGGTAAATTCCCTTTATATGCGGATTCTCCGCCGCCGCCAGGGCTATTTCACAATGCGATTCCGTCCAGGTGGCGATGCTGAGGATATCGATCTCCTCACGCGACAACATCTCGCGGTAATCGCGGTAACAACGGTCGGAGGGAACGCGCCACTTGTCGCGGAATTTCGCCAGCCTCCAACGGTCGATATCGCACGCGGCGGTAATTATTGTGCGCGGATAAGCGGCGTATGCGCCCGCGTGGGTAGCCGGCTTTTCCCGCAGGGGATCTTCCTCCAACAGCGAGGCGATGCGGCCGCAGCCCACCACGCCAACCCGGTACTGTTTGGCCATGTTCAGGAGTATCGTGCGGCGAATGGCACGTGACTAGCGCCTCCAGCCGCCGCCATTGCGGTAGACGCTCTCCTCGTAACTGACCATGGTGAGCTTGTCCTCAAAATCGCCGATGCGCGGAACGGTGTCGCCGTGCATCATATCCAGAATGAGGCGCGGAAAATCGGCGCCGGCGTTGATGGTGAGCTGTATCGCGCCGGAAAAGCGGGGATTGACCTCAAAAAAAGTGGCGGTGCCGCCATCCATCCTGCACTGAAGGTTCGCCGGACCGATGAGCCTGAGGGCGCGCGCGGCTTCTTCGGCCAATCGCATCAGCGTTGGATTCTTGTCCGTGCGTCCCCGGTCGCACACACCGGAGCGGATAACAATCCTTTCGCGCGGCACAATGGATATTACCTTTCCGGCGAGATCGCACAGCACGTCGATGGTGTACTCCTTGCCGGGAAGAAACCGCTGCACCACCGGGTCTTTTACGTAATCAAGAAAGAAATCGAGTTCGCGCGCGCTGTTGATGGGATACGCGCTTACCGCCCCCCGTCCAAAGCGAGGCTTGATGAACAGGGGCAACGGAGGTTTTTCACGGCGCACTTCATCGGGAAGATACGTCTCGGCCATCGGCAAGCCGTGGGATTTGAAGAAATGGTAGGTTTTGTATTTGTCATTGCAAATCTCGCCGATCTCCTCATCCACAACCGGAATGACCACCCCCATATCGGCAAATTCTTTTTTATGGCGGCCAAACAGCGGAAGCTCCTCGTCGATGGTGGGGATGAGGAGGCCGATCTCCTCTTTTATACAGATTTCCTTTATGGCCGGAATGTAATGGGGATGGCTGGAAAGAGGCGCATTATGGTACCGGGGACAGAAAAAAAGGGCTGGGGAAAGCGGATCGGTGTCGGTGGCGATCACTTCACCCGGCGTGCCGCCGGCCCTGAGCGCATTTTGGAATCCGCGGATAAGCGCGACGCGGCGCGACGCCGCGGTAATCAGGACATTTATTTTTTTCCTGGCCATGTTCCCCTTTGCGCGTTATGGGCAGCGCACCCCAGCAAGACCACCCCCCCGACAGCGAATAAAAGAATTGTAGCAAAAAAAAGAGCCGGGCTTAAGAGGATTCTTCCCCAAAATTCACCCGCCACGGAAACCGGGTTTTTGGCAAGGAATTTGTTATTCACGTTGAATATCTCCACCGGGCCGAAACAGATGGCCGCCCGCAATACATTCAGGTGCCCCGCGCCGGAGATGTTCCCGGTCAGGACAATCACTCTATCGTAACGCCGCGCCAGTTTTCCCTTCCGTGCCAGCCGCTTCATTTTGACAGGAGAAAAATTGCCGGTGAAAGGATATTCCACCACCGCCGCCGAAGGATAGTTGTCCCTGATGCTTTGGGCAAAATGCGCGTGGGTGAGAATATCGGTTTGCCCGCCGATTCCCCCCAGCGCGGCGGCGCAGGCATCCAGCCGTTCCATCGAGGCGGAGCGGATAATAAGCGTCTTCCCGTTCACCGGAACCTCGTGAAAACCAGCTTGAGGGGAATGCGAGTCCGGGTGAAAAGCGCGGGGGACAGCGGCCGCCGCTCCCACAGCGCGGCGGATGCCCCCCTGAATGCCGCCGCCATGGCGCGCAAATAGACGGTTGTCCCCTGCCACAGTGTCTCGCCGATGGCGTTGTATATGAGATATGCGGTGGTAGAGCCCATCTCCCACAGCGGATAGTGCCGCCACACGATCCAAAACGCGTTGCGCGCATAGAAGAACGCCCCCCGCTCGCCGGGCCGCGCCACCGGGCTGGACTTGTGATAGGCGCGCACCGAAGGGGAATGCAGAATGGCAAAACCTTCATGCATCGCCCTTAGCGCGTGATCCATTTCATTGAAGTAGAGGAATAACGGCTCCCACCAGTAGCCGGTTTTTTCAAACACCGCACGGCGGATTCCGGCACCCGCGCCGTGATAGCCGTACACCTCCGAAACTGCCGGATCCGGTACCGCTTCCGTTTCACCGCGCACATCCGCGTGTACATCGAACGCCACAATCCCCGCTTCGGGATGCCGCCCGAAAACATCCACCATGCGCGTGATGGCGTCGCGGGCGGGATAGCTGTCGGAATCGAGTACCACGATATACTCCCCCGTGGCCGCCTTGAAGCCGATGTTATAACCGGCGATACCCAAATTTTCGTTTTGCGGCAGGTAATGGCATTGGGGGAAATCGGTGGCCATCATGGCTGCGGTGCCATCGGTGGAATTGTTATCCACGACTATCACCTCAAGTGGGGCATATGCTTCCCGCATGAGCCGTTCCAGGGTGAAACGGAGGTCGTCTTTCCTGTTCCAGGTAAGAATGACCACCGATACCATTGCGGACTTGTTCATGTACCCCCAGCACCATTATTATGTCTGCAAGAATTATATCGGGTTTTACCCCCGGTTCTTTATCGGGAGTGGCGGATAGCGGTTTTTTTCCCCATTCCGGCAATGCGGGCACGTCACATCTTCCCCTTGCACTTTCCGCCGCTTTGGGTTTTAATGACCCTTCAATTTTTAGGTATTGGGAGGTTTTTAGCAATGTTTATCGATAACGCATGGGCCATGTCCCCGCCGCCGAACGCCAACCCGTCGGGGTTTGACGTTGTGATGGGATACGCCCCGCTCATTCTGGTGGTAATCATTTTCTACTTCCTCATCTTCCGCCCCCAGCAGAAGAAGCAGCAGGAAACCCGCGAAATGATCGCGAGTATCAAGGAAGGGGACAACGTGATGACCACCGGAGGCATTTACGGCACCGTCGCCAAGATAAAGGACGACATCATCACCCTCGAAGTGGCGGATGGGGTGAAGATAAAAATAAACCGCAACTACATCGCCGGCCTTAAAGACAAAGTGGAAGTGGAGAAAGCATGAACCGTCCGCTTCTTTGGCGTTTTATTGTCATTGCCGCCGTGATCGCCGGTTCCCTTTATGCCGCCCTTCCCCTTAATAAGAAGATAAAACTGGGGCTCGACCTGCAAGGGGGCATGCACCTCCTTTATGAAGTACAAACCGATAAAGCGGTCGACATGTCATTTGCGCGGACCGCCGAAGATTTCCGCACCCGGCTTGAAGCGCTCGGCCTCGTGCCGGTGAGCTACTCCGTTGATGACCAAAAACGGCTCGGTATTGAAATGGGCCGCGCCGCAGACCTCGACAAGATACGCTCTGAGGCAAAGGAATTCGGCGAGCTTTCGGAAACCGGCAAGGACGCCACCCACATCTTTTACACCATCACCGCCGAGCGCGCCCAGGCGATCCGCCAACATGCCGTGGATCAGGCTCTGGAAACGTTGCGCAACCGCATCGACCAGTTCGGCGTGGCCGAACCGATGCTTCAAAAGCAGGGTGAAAAGCATATCCTCATCCAGCTCCCCGGCGTGAAAGACCCCGAACGGGCGAAGGACCTTATCAAGACCACCGCGCGGCTTGAATTCCGCATGATCGACGAAACCTCTTCGCTGCAAGAAGCCCTGAAGGGGAACATCCCGCCCACCGCGGACCTGATGTACGAATACGCCAAAGACCCGGTGACCAACAAGATGGAACCACGCACCCCGATGCTGGTGGAAAAACGGGTGATGCTGGGCGGCGAATCGATAGCCAACGCCGACGTGCGGATAGACCAGCAGTTCAACGAGCCATATGTTTCCATAGAATTCGACAGTGAAGGGGCACGCCGCTTCGCCGATCTCACGGAAAAATTCCTTAAGCACCGCATGGCGATCATCCTGGACGGCAAAGTGCATTCCGCCCCGGTCATCCGCGAGAAGATATCCGGCGGTAAAGCGCAGATCACAGGGGGTTTCACCGCGGAACAGGCGCACGACCTGACCATTATCCTGCGGGCCGGCGCCCTTCCCGCGCCGCTGGCGCTGCAGGAAGAACGCTCCGTCGGCCCCTCGCTCGGAGCCGATTCCATCCACGACGGCCTGGCGGCCTGTATTTATGGCGCGCTGGCCGTGGTGATCTTCATGCTTGTCTACTACCGCATCGGCGGCATTATTGCCAACCTCGCGCTGACTCTCAACGTCGTCATCCTGGCCGGACTGATGGGTTACATGGAAGCGACCCTCACTCTGCCCGGCATCGCCGGCATCGCGCTCACCATCGGCATGGCGGTGGACGCAAACGTGCTGATTTACGAACGTATCCGCGAGGAACTATTCAACGGTAAAACCGTCCGGGCCGCGGTGGAGGCGGGTTTCAGCCGTGCCTTGGTCACCATAGTGGATTCAAACGTCACCACGCTTATAGCGGCGGTGGTACTGTTCCAGTTCGGCACCGGCCCGTTGAAAGGATTCGCCGTGACGCTCTCCATCGGGCTGCTGGCCTCCATGTTCACCGCGGTCTTCGTGTCGCGCTGGATGTTCGACCTAATTCTCTCCAACCGGAAAGTAACGGGGATAAAAGTATAATGCAGTTCTTCGGCAAAAAACCCAAAGTCAATTGGCTTAAACATAAAAAACTGGCGTACGCCTTTTCCGGCACCCTGATCGCACTTACGCTGGTGTTGCTGGGGGCCAAAGGCGGCCTCAAATACGGCATCGATTTCGCCGGCGGCACGCTGATTCAGGTGAAGTTCAAAGAAGCCCATTCCATCAACGAGATCCGATCCGTGATCGAGGCGGCGGGCTATTCGGGCGACATGCAGCAGTTCGGCAACCCCGAAGATGTGCTGATCAACATCCACCCCAAGGATGATCAGGCGGAAGAGGCCTCCCGGAAAGTGGTCGCCGCGTTGGATGCCAAATACGGCGCCGGATCGCTTACCGTGCAGAGAACGGAAACGGTCGGCCCGAAGGTGGGCAAAGACCTCACCTCGAAAGCGATGCTCTCCATCCTTTACTCGCTCATCGGCATCCTGATCTATCTTGCCGTCCGGTTTGAATCGCGCTTTGCCACCACCGCGGTGTTGGCGCTGGTGCACGATACCGTGATCACCATCGGCGCGCTCTGCCTTTTTGGCAAGGAGTTCTCGCTGCCAGTGATGGCGGCCATCCTTACCGTCATCGGCTACTCGCTGAATGACACTATTGTCGTTTTCGACCGTATCCGCGAAAACCTCCGCCTCAAGCGCAACCTTGAACTTCCGGCGATGGTGAACGACTCCGTGAACGAGACCCTGACCCGCACTATGATCACCTCCGGGCTGACACTGCTCAGCGTTATCGCCCTCTTCCTGTTCGGCGGCCCGGTATTGCACGACTTTTCGTTCACTCTGCTGGTGGGTATCGGCTTTGGCACTTATTCGTCGGTCTTCGTGGCGAGCGCCTTGCTGATTGACTGGCCGGGCAACACCACACAAAAATTGTCGCTTTCCATCCGCAGCAAGTAAAGGGCGGCCCGGCGCCCTTTTGACGCGGTAGGGGTATAATGGCCCTATGAAAACCGATGTCGCCTTAAAAGCCTGTGCCGATTATGAACCGGCACGGGTAAAAGAGGCCGTTGCCTCGCTCATCTCCCTCATGGGGGGACTCGATAAGTTCGTGACACGGGGAGACGCGGTGCTGGTAAAGCCGAACATGCTCGCCCCCGCCCCCCCGGAAAGAGCGGTCACCACCCATCCCGCCGTTGTCCGCGCCGTGGCGGAGCTGGTGCTTGATGCCGGTGGCAAGCCCTTTATCGCCGATTCCCCGGCCATACCGGGATTTGCCATTACCGCCAAGCAAACCGGGCTGGGCGAGGTTGCAAAAGCCCTTGGCATACCTATTTTCGACCTGAAAGACTCAACCGAATTCAAGGCGGGCGAAAAGCGGATTTTCCGCATGCTGGAGCTTTCACGCCATGCCCTTGATGCCGACCGCATTATCAACCTGCCGAAATTCAAGACCCACGCCCAGATGTACCTGACCGCGGGGGTGAAAAACACCTTTGGCTGCGTAGTGGGAAGCCGCAAGGCTCAATGGCACTTCAAAGCGGGAACGGACCGCATCTTCTTCGCGCGGATGCTGGTTGAGGTTTACCACGCCGTTGATCCCGACCTGACGATCCTTGACAGTATTGTGGCGATGGAGGGGGATGGGCCGGGCACCGGCGGTACGCCACGCCAAATCGGCCTGCTGGCCGCCGCCGCGGACGCCGTGGCGCTTGACCGCACAATGCTCGATATCGCCGGGGGAGACCCGGACAACTTCTTCACCCTGTGCGCCGCCGCCGACGTGGGTGTCGGTGAAACCGATCCCTCCCGCATCCGCGTGCTGGGTGACGGCGCGGAACGCTTCAGGCAGCGGAACTTCCATTTCCCCAAAACCGGCAAAATCATGGTGGGTCCAAAGGTGCTTCAACGGTTCATCATCAATCACCTCACCGCGAAACCGGTGGAAGACCGCTCGAAATGCACGCTCTGCAACAAGTGCGTTGAGATCTGCCCGACGGAAATCATCGCGGCCAAAGACGGCAGGCTGGCTTTCAATTATGATAAATGCATACGTTGTTTTTGCTGCGTGGAGGTCTGCCCCGAGGGGGCCATGAAACCGGTCACGCCGCTTCTGCTTAAAATAGTGAGTTAACCAATGCAAGGAGGAACTATGCACAAAATCACCCTATCGCTCATCATCGCGTTATTTGTCGGTTTCGGCGGCCAGGCCAACGCCTGCCAAATGAAGGCCGCCGTGGGAGACGCCGAAGCCGCCGACGCTGGTGCTGGCGCTACTAGCGCTCAAGATGTAATGGCCCAACGGATGGCGCTGATGCAGGAACGCGATGCCCTGCTGCTGGAAACGGTGCAGCTACTGAAAGAGGTCGCCAAGGACAAGGGATCAAAAGCCAAGGCCGAAGCGCTGGAAAAGCGTATTCAGGCCAATATCGAAAAACACAACAAAATGCACACAATGATGATGTCTGGCCACGCTGGCATGGCGGGGATGGAATCGCATAAAGCCGGCTGCTGCGGTGGCAAGGATAACCCCTGCCCCATGAAGGACGGCGCGGCATCTGATAAAAAAGCCAACTAGCACGGCGGATGAAACAAAAAGAACGG
This sequence comes from Nitrospinales bacterium, assembly GCA_023248535.1. Lineage (GTDB taxonomy): Bacteria > Nitrospinota_A > UBA7883 > JACRGQ01 > JACRGQ01 > JACRGQ01. Next base: position 17,051 of record JAHFEJ010000035.1, read on the forward strand.
ACGGAAAAAACGGTGGAGGCGGTCCTGCGGGCCGCTTTCAACGTCATCGCCGAACAGACGATTTCGGGCACCACCACGGCGCTCATCGCGGAACGCGCGGGCATTTCAAAGCCGCTGCTGCATTACCATTTCAAAACTAAAGAAGCGGTGCTGGAAAGCGTGCTGAACCGCGTGCTCGACCGGCTGCTGGAAATTCCACTGGAACACTTCAACAAAAATTCCGCGCCATTCGACGAGATCAAAGGCATTTTCGGCAGATACCGCAAAACCATCACCGAAGAACCGGCGCTGTTGACGGTATTTTTTGATTTCTGGGTGCGCGGGATGAAGCGCCCGGAAATCCGGGCCAAAATCGTGCAACGGTTCGATGGATTCCGCGGCTACATCGCGCAACTGGTTCGAGACGGAGTGGCGAACGGCGATTTTACCTCCGAGAAATCGCATATGGTGCCGCCATTGATGCTCAGCATGCTGGAGGGGGCGTCACTCCAATTGATCTCCGACCCCGGAGCCTTCAACATCGACCTATACCAGTACATGGCCATCGAAGCGCTCGGCCATATCGCCGGGACAAAAACGGAACCACAGTAACCGCCCTGGAGCGGCTGGCCCCCCAAAAAAGGAAGCGGCCTACTGGAATACGCCTATGGTCTTTAGACCCGCGGCGGTAAGGGAGAGCTGGTACAGGATCGTGGTGATGTCCTGCGTCATCTGCAGGTTCGAATATTGCGTGACCGTCTCCGGAACCATGATAACGTCGCCGGGCCCCAGGGATGCCTTCTTTTGGAAATATCCGCCGCGCAACGGCATCACTTCGCCATTGGCTTTTATGATACTTGTTCCTTCCGGATTGGCCCGCTCGGTATACCCCCCCGCCATGTTGATGTAGGACTCCACACTGGAAGAGGAGAAGTACTGAAATGCATTTTGGTTATACACGGCGCCCATAACCAGAATTGCAACCGGCTTTTTCGGCACATGGATCGTGTCGCCGTTTTCAAGCTCCAAGTCTTCATCTTTTGACATTTTCGCCACATCAGACGGAACATTGACGACAAGGCGTCCCGTTCCTTCGGTCTTCCGCAATTTATCGGCCATGGCCTTAAGCCCGGCGATCATCATCTCTTTCGCCCCCGCCGCTTTATCCGCGCCGATTTGCGAAGGGGTGAGTGCCAAATGGCTGGTTTCCTGATCCAATCTGTCCGCCATATCCACATATTGTTTTTTCTGCATAGCGGCGATGGAAACACGGGAAAAACGGAGACCGTAGACAAAAGCCCCATCGGTAAAGCCCCCCGCCCTTTTGATAACGCTGGAGAGGCTTTCGCCTTTTTGGATAATATAATTCCCGGGGAACATGATCTCACCTTCCAGCTTCACATATGCCGTATCGCCCCAGTTGCTGATGGGGCGGATGATGACCTGGTCGTTTTTCTGTAAAAGAACGTTGTCTTTTAATGAACCATGTAAAGCGGCCTCAATATCCGCTTCAAAATGGGTCGATTCCATCTCCATCCCGTCGCGCACTTCATAACGGGTGATTTCCACCTTTTTCTTATACGCTTTCTCCGTCAATCCGCCCGCGGCATAAATAAGATCGAGCAGACGGGCATCGGCCGGAAGGGGGTATGAGCCGGGCGTCCTGATTTCCCCCGTGACACCCACCGTGCTAATGGTGTGCCGCTCCCGCACCGAGTGAATCACCACGCGGTCATTGTTTTGCAAAACGGGGTTATTCGCCTCCCCCCGGCTGGAAATGGTTTCTTCCAGATTCAACCTGAGCAACGTGACCGCCTTGCTGACAGGATTTTCCCGATATAGTTCGGCGAACGAGAGATCGGCTTCGTCACGCAACCCCCCGGCGGCCAATATCACATCCAAGACCGTCATGTTTTTCTTCATGGAGTATTTCCCCGGGGTATTCACCAACCCCTCAACCTGCACGACATTGGGCTCGATAAATTCCTCGGTGTTAAAGAGGTACACTTTATCCTGCGGCATGAGGGTCAAATTATCATCCTCCTTGCCTATAAGAGCCTTGCCCGGATTGAAGTGCAACACTTCGGTCTCCCGGCCGAAGCCGTTTTCGCGTTCGATGATGCCATACTCAAGATAGGTATCCTTCATAAACGCTTTGCCATTTTCCAAAAGATCGGCAACCTTCATCCCCGGCACAAACGCGCGCTTGCCCGCATTGCGCACATTTCCAACAAAAAAGACTGCATTGGCGTCAAGACTGTCAGGCACCAGGGAAAATATCTTAAGGATGTCGCCGTTTTGAATGGCCATTTTACGTGTGGAGCCGGCGAGATCGACATCGATTGTGGTTATGTTCCCCTGTTTATCTATTCGTTCAACTTGCGCCATTTGGGCAAGCGAAGTGGGGCGCAACCCGCCGGCGGTGTTGACCAATTCGTCCAACGTCAAACTTTCGTTAAATTCGTAAATGGCGGGACGGTTCACTTCGCCCGCGACGGCGGCGGTGTTCTGAATGGACGATACGAATATCGCATCCCCCGCTTTGAGAATCGGATCCCGGGAAGTATCCCCCTTTAACAGGAAATCGTACAAGTCGAAAACGCCTATCTTCTTGCCATTGCGGATAACGCTGATTTTACGCAAAGAACCTGCCTTATCCACTCCGCCGCAAGTGAGAAGGGCGCCTGAGACGGTGGACATTCCCCTGACCGTGCACGGTCCCGGTATCGATACATCTCCCAAAATGAACACCCGCATGGACCGGTAATTGGATATCGTAATCTTGGCCGATATGCCTATCATTTTTTCCTTGATCAGGTTTTGCAGCTTTGCGTTCATCTCGGCGAACGTAAGGCCGCCCACACTGATCGGAGCATCGTTAAGCAGGTTGATGGTTCCATCGCGTTCAACCGCGATATCTTTTTCTTCACGTACGCTGCCGTAAAAAAATATCCGCAACTCATCGCCCGGCCCGACAACATAATCATTGACCGAAAACATTTCAAAAGAACTTGGCGGTTGGTTAACCCCTTCGAAGAACTTATATCCAAATTGAAAGATGGAGTTTGAAACCGATATCGGTTTCGAAGTTCTGCGCACCTTCTCGGCAACCGGATCATGCGACAATGTGTTCCTGATCGTCTTTGACACTTCATCGTTAAGATCGATAAAATCATTTTCGTTATATTGCGATTCAAGGTTGGTAACCGCCACCAACTGTTTCTGCAATTTGAGCCTCAGATCCTTTAAATCCTTATCTTCCGGTTCTTCTTTTGAACCAGGCTTGGTATCGGTTTTGATTGTGGCCAGGTCTGACAATTGTTTTTCAATGGTGCGTTTCATGAGCAGCAAACGCACATATTTCTGCTTCATAACGGTTCGTTTAGAACTTGGTTGTGCCGCGTCTGCTTTCGACAAAGTATTCTGCAACCCCATTCCCCCGCCCAATTGCCCCGCAGTTTCTGATTGCAGCACCGCCCGGTCTGGCAAGCCTGCATTCCCTCCCTGATCGATTTTCCCCTGATCGCGTTCGGAGAGGCCCAACTGAGAATTGTTGATTGGCTGGGTAGCCAGGGGATCCTGCATATCAAGGGAAACGACCGGCTCATCCCCAAACATGTTTTCGACGGATATGGCATGCCGCGACGACATCTTCGGTTGGCCAAAAGAGCTTTCACGCTCAAGCCGCTTTTGGTATTCGATCTCTATCTTGCTCAGCTCATGCCGCTTCTTCTTCAACGCAACAAGCTGTTCCTGAACCCGGACATCTTCATCGGTACTGCCCGCTCCCGGCTGGCGCCCGTCTTTTCCCCCCAAAAGGGTGGAAGCTGGGTTGCCTTTACCAAGTAATTTAACAATATCCAGCGTATCCGGACCGGCCGCGTAACCTGCAACGGAAAGAGAACATATCAATACCCCGGCCACCAGCAAGATCAAGCCGGCCAGGGGATGCTTTTTTATTTTTTGAAACATTTTTTCATTTCAGTCCTATAACCGTTCAACAAGATGCAAAAGGCTTCCTTGAACGAAGTATTCTATATCCATCCCCTGTTTAAAGTAAACATTGGAATTTCACCAGAAAGGGCGTGGATATTCTGAAAAAATGCTTTCCCGCCATTGACCCATTATTGCCCCCCTTGTCGAGTTAAAAAACGGAAGAGCCGGCGGCAAAAATGGAGCGGGCCAAAAGGTCAATCGGTCAGGATGTAGCGGTACGGATTTACGGGCACGCCATGCAGCTGCACCTCGTAGTGGCAATGGGGGCCGGTGCTGCGTCCGGTGCTGCCTACGCGCGCAATCACCTGGCCACGCTTTACACGGTCTCCCCGGTGCACCAATATCTTGGCATTGTGCCCGTAGCGCGTGACGATACCGTAGCCATGGTCGACCTCAAGAAGATTGCCATAGCCGTTATCCTGGGTAACGTTGATCACCACGCCGTTTGCGGGAGCAATGACAGGAGCATCCATGTTGGTGGCGATATCCAACCCTTCATGAATTTCACGCATGCCGGTGAAGGGTGAAATGCGGTAGCCAAATCCGCTGGTTACCCATCCTTTGGTCGGCCAAACGGAGGGGGTAGAGGTCAGCAGTGATGACTGATCCTTGAAAAATGCGTCAAGTTCATGGAAACTCACCTCTTGGCCCTTGGCGCGCCCGGTGAGGTGGTGCAAATCCTCGTCGAGCTGGTTCAGCAAACCCTGCGAATACTTTTCACCCGCCTTGCCGAATTCTTCCGGGTTGCTGGGACCGCCAACGCCGAAGTTCCCGCCGTGGTTGTCGTTGTTTTCAAGAGCCGTTATTATCCGCAGCTTTTTATCAAATTTTTCGAGCCGGGACATCTGATTTTCAAATTCCTCGACCCGCATGGCGAACCGCTGGATTTCCTGTTTTTGGCTTACCGCCGTCTCACGAAGTTGGTTGATTTCATCCAGATGGAGGTTCATGGAAAACATGCTGTAGGAAATATAAAGAAAACCGAGGAACGCGATGCCAAGAGCGCCGAAACCGATTTTTACAACATTTTTCGGAATGGATAAGCGCTTCATCTTGCCGGCGAGATCGGCCATCAAGATGACCGTATACTTCTCAGCCAAGAACCTTTTCCAAAAAGCCGAAAAATCCTTCACAATCCTCTCCCTACAAAGTCAGCCCCGATGTATGCGGCGCTGTGCCTTTCCCACACGAATGTTCCATGCAGCCTAACATAGGCCCTACTTGAAAATCAACTGAGATTTCAATGATATTGTCCTTGCATCATGGGAAAGGTCAGTTGCAAACCGTATACCGTCTACCTCCATGACAAACTCCCACCTGACTTACGAAACAAGCCAATCTCACTGGCTATATTTTACAATATCATGGCAAAAATGACGAACACCGTCTATCGAGTAGAAAAATCGGCCCTAGGATGTAACGGTTAAAAAATCATACGGCTGTATGGTTCTTTAGCCCACAATGAAGGTGCTTATATTCCCCTACTGAGTAATCGGCGTTGATAATACCCGCCTCCTTCCCGCATACTGTGGCAATGAAAAAACCGCAAGCATGGGGCAACAAGCCAAAACTGGGTCAGCATTTTTTAGCGGATCATTCTATTTGCTCCAGAATCGTGGAGGCGGCGGAGATACGCCCCGGCGACCATGTGGTTGAAATCGGCCCCGGCCAGGGGGCGCTCACCGGCCTGTTGGCCGCCGCCACGCCGCGTTTGACCCTGGTGGAGCCGGACCGCGAGCTGTCGTTCCAACTCATGCTTCATCACGGCCGGGCAACCATGCTGAGGGAAAAAGCCGAAGACGTCGATTTCAGCGTCATGGACGGGCCGCTGATTGTGGTGAGCAACCTCCCCTATTACGCCTCGGTTTCCATCTTCAAACATCTCATCGCGCATAAGCGGAACATCACGCGGATGGTTCTCATGTTCCAAAAAGAAGTGGCCCGCCGGATCGCATCCGGTCCGGGACACCGCAGCTACGGCTCACTCTCGGTATTCAGCGGTTACCACTGGACGATGGAAGAACTGATGATCGTGAAACCGGGGGCGTTCCGTCCGCCGCCGAAGGTCGATTCCGCCGTGCTCCGCTTTACGCCGCTGTCCGCGCCTCCTGTGGCAGTGGATGAAACGCGGCTGTTTGCGCTGGTGAAAGCGGCGTTCGCCCAAAAGCGCCGCACGCTACGCAACAACCTGAAAGGGGTCTATACCGCCGATTCGATTGAAGAGGCCGTGACGGCGGCAAAGCTGGGGCCGAACGCGCGCGCCGAGGAAACGCCGATGGCCGTTTTCGCCATACTGACGGATCATCTGCAAAAAGCCGACATCCCGGCCGAATAAGAAAGGCCGCTCAATCCCTCGGAACGGCCAGCATCCGCTCCAGCGCAAGGCGCGCTTTTGAAAAAACCGGCTCCTCCACCTTGATGACGTTCTTCATGTCGCGCAGGGAATCGCGGACATCCTCGATGGTGGTAATCTTCATGTTGGGACAGATGAGGCTCCTTGAAACGAGGACGAACTCCTTGCCGGGGTTCTCCTTCCCAAGCCGATACATGATCCCCATCTCGGTACCGATCAAAATGGTGCGGGCAGCGCTTTTCTTTGCATAATCGTACATGCCGCTGGTGCTGCGGATGGCATCGGCCAACGCCAATACCTCCGGCGGACACTCGGGATGCGCCACGAACGGCGCGCCGGGATAGCGGCTTTTGAATTCGCGTACCTCATCGGCGGTCAACAGTTGATGGGTGGGGCAAAAACCTTTCCAGTATGAGAGCTTCTTCTTCGTCTTGCTTGCCACATAGCGGGAGAGGTTCATATCCGGGATCATGTACACCTCGTCCTGCGGGAGGCTTTCCACCACCTTCACGGCGTTGGCCGAGGTGCAGCAAATGTCCGATTCCGCCTTCACCTCCGCCGATGTGTTGACGTAGCAGACGATTGGCATGCCTTTCAGCTCTTCTTTCTTTTCACGCAACGCCGCCACCGTGATCATATCCGCCATCGGGCAACCGGCATCCGGGTTTGGCAGCAAAACGGTTTTTTGAGGGGCAAGAATGGCGGCGCTTTCCGCCATGAAGTGGACACCGGCGAAGACGATCACCTCCGCCGTGCTATCCGCCGCTATCTGGCTGAGCGCCAGCGAATCGCCACAGTGATCGGCGATCTCCTGCACTTCGTCGCGCTGGTAGTTGTGAGCCAGAATAACCGCGTTGCGCTCTTTGCGCAGGCGGCGAATTTCTTCAAAGATGTCTTTGTATTTTTGCATAGGCACAATGTGTCATATCAACCCGCGCAATTCAACCCGGTTTTTAGGACACAGCGTGATAAACTTCCCGTCCGAGCTTAAGATACATCTGGTGGCTAAGGTTTTTGAACCCCGCCGGTTCTCCCAGCGGGGTTCAGATGATTGTCTTCGTCTTGGTCTATGTATTCTTTTTCTTGAGAGATTCCAAGTGTTGAAGTGCCTCTAAATATTTGTCGTACATTTTGTTCTCGACATCAGCTTGCGCGCCCTTGGCAAGTTCTTCAGTGACGTTATAGCCTTTTTTGTCCAGCCCTAATCGAACTGAAAGAGACGATGAATAGCTGTACCCGTTAACCGGCCTTCCGTCTTCATCTTCAACACGAATTACTGTCTCGCCATTGGGGAAAGCATACGCTACGATAAATAACTGTTTGCCCTCAAAAAAAAACTCACCGATAATCTTACGCTTCATTGAATACTCCTTAAAATGTGAAAAACTTAAAACGTTTATTGTTATGAATACACTTCGAATTGATGGGGGTTGCTCATCACCTTTCCCGCGCTAATTACTAATCCTAGTTCATGTATGCGCGACATCCTGAACCGCTCTTAACATTAACTACACATGGCGGAATATCGAAAAATTCCTCCTCGCCAGTAGCAGATGTGGTCACCGCGTATTCATGGTTAATTCCATCTGCCGCTAAGACATGCATAAGACGGCTGTGCCGAAAAGCAAGCAGTCCCCATCCTGAAAAAATATCCACGGTGTTGGTTTTGGAGCGATTTCGGTAACGGATGGGAATTCAGGGTGTTCGAAGAAATGAAATATTAAGAAAAAATGAATGGTGACGGGAATGCTCTGAACTGCAAAAGACCGGAAAAGAAAAGCGAGGGCGAGAAATGATGCCTACACCCCTTCCACGCCCCCCGCAGACAGGGTTAAGTGATTGAAAATTATGGTCGGGACGGCGGGATTTGAACCCACGACCCCACGCACCCCAAGCGTGTACTCTACCAGGCTGAGCCACGTCCCGACATCATCCGCATTCCCTGATATTCACCAAAGAAGGCGGCGGTAGACTGGTAATTGTAACAGGAATTAATCCGCTGTCATTACTTTTTTAATGAAATTCCGCGCGGCTTCCCGCTGGCGGACTACAGGCGTTTTACCAGCCGGTCGATCACCTGAAGGTCTTTCAGCAGGGCTGGCAGGTCTTTCATGAAAAGCATGTTCGGGCCGTCGCACGGCGCGGTATCCGGGTTGGGGTGCACCTCCATGAATACGGCGGCAACCCCCACGGCGACCGCCGCGCGGCTCAAGGCGGGCACAAACTTCCGTTCGCCGCCGGAGCTTTCCCCTTTGGCGCTCGGCAACTGCACGCTGTGCGTGGCGTCGTAGACCACCGGAAAGCCGAACTGCGCCATGATCTGCAGCCCGCGGAAATCGTTCACCAGATTGTTGTAGCCAAAGGTGGTGCCGCGCTCGGTGAGCATGATCTGTTCGTTGCCGCTCTCGGTCAGCTTTTCCGCCGCTTTCGCCATATCCCACGGAGCCATGAACTGCCCTTTTTTCACGTTCACCGCCTTGCCGGTTTTGGCCGCCGCGATCAGCAGGTCGGTCTGGCGGCAGAGAAAGGCCGGTATCTGGATGAAATCCAGCACCGCCCCCGCCTCCGGTATCTCCTCTTCGGTGTGCACATCCGATATGACCGGCACATCGAAGGTATCGCGCACCTTGTTCAGTATCCGCAGCCCCTCTTTCATGCCGATACCGCGGAACGATTTAATAGAGGAGCGGTTCGCCTTGTCGAAACTCGATTTGTAGACGAGGCCGATCCCCAGTTCGCCGGTGATCTTTTTCAACAGTTCCGCCGCGTGAAGGGCGCTCTTTTCGTCCTCGATCACGCAAGGCCCGGCGATGAGGGTGAACGGAAGCGGGTTGCCGATGCGCACCCCGCGCGCCACCACGATACGCTGCGCGTGATGCGTCACAGCAGGTATTCCGATTTGATCGCCGACGCGATGAACGCCGTGAAAAGGGGATGCGGATTCAGCGGCGACGACTTGAATTCCGGGTGGAACTGCCCGGCGAGGAACCAGGGATGATCCTTGATCTCGACGATCTCCACCAGGTTGCCATCCGGTGAAAGACCGCTGATGACCAACCCGGCCTCTTCCAACTGCATCCGGTACTTGTTGTTGAATTCGTAGCGGTGGCGGTGCCGTTCGTTGATCTCCTCCATGCCGTAAGCGCGGTGTGCGTGGCTGTTTTTGCGCAAGGTGCAGGGGTAGTTCCCCAGCCGCATGGTGCCGCCCATCGCCCGCCCCTTCTGGTCCGGCATCAGGTCGATCACCGAGTTCTTGCCGTCCGGCACGAACTCGTTGCTGCTGGCGTCCTTGATGCCGCAAACGTTGCGGGCATATTCGATCACCACGCAGTGCATACCGAGGCAGATGCCGAAAAAAGGAACTTTCCGTTCACGCGCGAGGCGCACGGCGGTGATCTTTCCCTCCGCGCCGCGGGTGCCGAATCCGCCGGGCACCAGAATGCCGCCGCAGCCGGCAAAAACGGTTTCGGCGTTTTCCCATGTCACCTGCTCGCTGTCGATCCAGCGGATGTCGACGCCGGAGTTGTTCGCCACGCCGCCGTGGGTAAGCGCCTCCACCAGGCTTTTGTACGATTCCTGCAACTCGACGTATTTGCCCACCACCGCGATGGTGACCCGCTGCGGCGGACGTAACACGGTATCGACGATCCGCCGCCACTGGACGGGGTCTTTTTTTTCAACCTTGAGATCGAGCAACTGCATGAGTATCTCGTCAACCCGTTCTTCATGGAACACGAGCGGCAGTTCGTAGATGCTTTTCACGTCGATGGCGTTTATCACGCGCTCGTGCCGCACATTGCAGAAGAGCGATATTTTCTTTTTCATTTCTTCGGGAATCAACACCTCGGTGCGGCAGAGCAGGAGATCGGGCTGGATGCCGATCTCGCGCAGTTCTTTCACCGAGTGCTGCGTCGGCTTGCTTTTCAGCTCGTGGGCGGATTTGATATACGGCACCAGCGCCACATGGATGTAGACGATGTCTTTTTCCCCCACGTCGAACTTGAACTGGCGGATCGCCTCGAGGAACGGCAGCGATTCGATATCGCCGACGGTGCCGCCGATCTCGCAGATGATGACATCGTACCCCTTGGCGGCTTCATGGATGCGCTTTTTGATCTCATCGGTGATGTGCGGAATGACCTGCACGGTTTTACCCAGGTATTTCCCTTCGCGTTCGGCGCGGATGACGGTGTCGTAAATCCTGCCGGTGGTGACGTTGTTGACCTTTCCCATACGGGTGGTGACGAAGCGCTCGTAGTGGCCGAGATCCAGGTCGGTCTCCGCGCCATCGTCGGTGACGAAGACCTCGCCATGCTGATACGGACTCATGGTGCCCGGATCGACGTTGATATAAGGATCGAGCTTGATGAAGGTGACGGTCAACCCG
>JAHFEJ010000036.1 GCA_023248535.1 Nitrospinales bacterium
GCGCGTTTTGGTCAGTTTCCAGTGGTACATCTTCGCCAGGTCGTTGAACTGCGGCTCGAACCGGGTCCGCTCGATCTCCTTGTTGGCAAGCTCTATCAGCTTGTTGAGGTGCCGCAGGTAGCGCTGCTGCAGAAGGGGATCGGTGAGCATCGAGATCAGCGAGGGGCTCATCGACATGGTGATCCGGAAATGGATACCGTCGCGCACCAGCCCGTCGAACACCTCGATGAGCGGGGCGTAGGTTTCGGTGATCGCTTCGAACAGCCAGTCCTCTTCCAGGAAGTCGTCATATTCCGGGTGGCGCACATAGGGGAGGTGCGCGTGAAGTATCAGGGACAGGTATCCTTTGGGGGCGCTCATTCTTCGGTTTCCTCTTTAAGCTCCGGGCGGTTTTGCAGCACCGTGGTGCCGCGGGAAACCGTGGGGGTGATGGTCTTTTCAAATTTCCGGTTGGCCGATATCGCTTTGGCCTCGATTATCTGTATGCCATCCGGCAGCGCGAAACGGGCGGTGAAAGTGCCGTCCGGCCGCAGTTGCATGGTCTTGCCGGCCAGCGTAACATCGGCATCCGGTTCAGTTGCCCCGTAGACGATCAATTCGCAGTCGAGGCGGAACCAGAACTGGTCCTGTTGGCGTTTGGGGCGCGTAAGCGAGGTCACAAAACTGCTGACCGCGCCGGAACTGGTTTCGCCGCTCAGCCGCTGGCGCATCTGTTCCTGCAGGTCGATGCTCATCGAGGAACTGCGGGCCTGAAAGCCGCCGCTAAGGGCATACATCTTCCAAAAATCCTCGTCGGCGATCATCCAGTTCTCATCCGTCCGGTTGGAAACGGAGTTGCGCCCCATCATAATGACGTTTGACCGGGCCATCATGAAAAACTCGCCTTTGCGGTTTTTCAGGCCGATTTCGGCCAACCACGCGCGGTCGTCTTCCGGCACATTTACGTACCAGCTGTTTTTAAGGCTGTGTACGCCGATGTCGAAATATTTGTGCGCGTTGCCGCCGTTAAAGGAGATGTCGGTCACGTCATACACCCGCAGGGTAAAGCTGCATTCGTTCAGGTTCGTTCCGTGGCGGGCAGCGGTGTCGGCCGGCAGATTCGGATGCAGATCCCAGAAGGTGTGTCCCCAATAGGGGTCGCGCGCCAGCAGCACAATCCGGTTGTCTTCATAGCGGTCCGGTATGGATGCCTTCTCAAGGTGTTCCTGCGCCTGGGCGACATGATACTTGCTCTGTTCCACTACTTCTTCTTCCCCCGCGTGGTACATCGGCGCGGGCGAAGAGACGGTTTTGACTTTCGAGCGTGAAGAAAGAGCGGCAAGACCTGCTTTGGGAGAGGGGGGGGATACAGGCCTTGCCGCGTATGTGGCAATTGATTCTGTTTTTACGTGAGCGGCATCTTTTTTGGCGGACACTTTTTCTGATTTAAGAACGGCCTTTGTGGCGGCAACCGTTTTTTTCTTTGCGGCGATGGCCGGTTTGACGGACGGGGTTTTACCCGCGCCCGCATTTTTGGCGGCGGCGCTTTTTTTTGCCGCGGGAGCTTTGATGCTGTTCTTTGCGGGAGTCCCTTTCTTGGCGGTCCCGTTGGCGGACTCAGCCTTCTTCGCGGCTTTCAGGATTGCGGCGATCATCTCATCCTTTGTGGATGTGCCTTTGAGGGCGAGGCTGTAAACCTTTCCCAGCCGGGTCAGTTCTTCTTTTGTCTTCTTCGCCAATAAACCTTTATCCATTTTTTCCATGCCCTTACATAAAGCGAGATTCGTGCCATGTTGCGTGGCAAGTAATATCAATAAAAACAATGATGATACAGCTAGAGCTTTTTGTCTTGCCGATAAATGGGGCATCTATGACCCATTCAGCGGGGCAAATTTGTCCCTATTGAACCCGGATCCCAAAGCAGGATGCCGTTTTTTGAGACGGGTGGCTTAAGGCAAAACACAATTCACGGAAAACGCCGGAATACTCGTCATCGGGTTCGTCCCGGACCGAAATTGGAAACACACTCTTTTGCGCGGCGCGAAAAAGGCGGGTGGAGCGTTCCACCCGCCTTTGGTTGATGGAAGCGGTTCATTCTCACTCGGAAAGTTTTTTATCGACGGAGAATGCGCCGCCGCCTCTGATCATAAGGGCGATAGCGATGCCGAGCATCAGGAGGTGGTATTCAAACCCTTCCCCCTTCTGGTTGCCGAACCAGTTCATGAAGAATCCGTTGGGGAGATGCACCATGAAGATGGCGACCACCATCACGCACGCTATTCCAAAAGCGGCTACCCGTGTCATTAGGCCGGTGATCAGCCCCAACGCGCCCAGAAATTCCGCCGCGACATCGAGCAGGGCGAATACGAGCGGGATACCCATCGTTTTAGTGAAAAAATCGAGGGTGCCGGTAAAACCGTATCCACCGAACCAGCCAAAGACTTTTTGAGCGCCGTGGGGAAACATGACGAGTCCCAGTGTCAGGCGCAGCACAAGCGCCGCAAGGTCGTGTTCAGTCCGTATAAGAGCTTTCCAGGTAAACATAAATGTATCACCTCTTCTTATGCCCTCATTATAACCCGGCTTTTCAGGTTGGCAAGTAATGGCGCCGTACCGGCTCTGTGCGGGGAATAAAAAAAGGCGGGTGGAGCGATCCACCCGCCTTTGGTTGGCTGAGATAGCCGTTTACTTCTTCGGCAGCTTTGGCACCGGGCGGCGCGGAGTGACGGCCCAGTTGATAAGGTAGTTGTACATCCGGATGAGGCGTCCCTGATTCCGCTTCTGGTCTATCCAGTGGCCGATCATGCCGATGGTGCGCGCCAGCATGAAGAAGCCGTTCAGCGATTCGACCGGGTAGCCCATGTCGAGCAGTACGCAGCCCATCGTGCCGTCCACGTTGAGGATCAGGTTGTCCTTTTTCGTGGTGGTGATGGCCTGCACCTTCAGAGCGTAATCCAGGCGCGGCGAGGTGATGTTGTTCTCGCGCACGAACCGGATGATCTCCTCAACCCGCTTGTCGGGGTTCTTGAGGCTCTTCACGCGGTGGCCGATACCCGGAACCGGTCCCACTTCCTTCTTCATATAGGCAAGGAAGCCGGGAACGTCGTTCGGATAGTTCCTGAGGCCGTAATCCATGTAGACGGCCGCGTCGGTTACCGCGCCGCCGAAGCGCGGTCCGATCATGATCATGCCGGCGGCGACGGATTGCGGCAAGCCGATCCCCGCGCAGGCCGCGAGGATGGTGCCGAACGCGCCGGAGACGGCGGGGCCGTGGTCGGCGGAGAGAATGATGATCCGCTTGATCAGTTCCGCTTCCAACGGGGTGGGCAGCTTCTTGTTCCATAGCAGGCCGACGACGTGGGGAATGTCGTATCCCTCGTTGATCAGCTCGCTGGCCGCATAGCCGCAGTAGAGCGGCTCTTCGCCGCGGTCGTCGGTGATGGTATTCTTGAAAAGCGGTTCCACCGCGATCATGCCGGACTTGAGGCCTTCTTCGACTTTTCTGGGAAGTTGGGGCAGTTCGGACGGCGCAAGGTCTTCCGCCTTGGTGGTCTGGCCGACCGCTTTCAGGTCGTCGTACACCTTCTTGATGGCCGGTCCCAGCGCGCCGAAGGTTTCCGGAACAATCGCTCCGGCCTTCAACAGCGCATTGGCTTTGGAGCGGGCCGAGCCTTCGCCGTGCGCCCCTTCCTTCGCGCCCGCGTGGCCGAACTTCATCCCTTTGGGGAGTTTTTCCTGGCAGAAGCCGCCCACCACGCCGATCAACTTGATGCGGCGCGGTTTTGCGGCATACCATGCGGCGGCCCCTTCTTCGAGGTTGCCGCCCATTTCGCCCACAATGACTACGGCTTTGGTGTCCGGGTCTTTTTCGAAGAGTTCAAGGTAGTCCACGAAATCGGTGACCGGGTAGGCGTCGCCGCCGATACCGATGGCGGTGGTGATGCCGTCGGCGAACTGCGAGATGATCCACATGATCTCGTTCGAAAGGCCGCCCGACTTGGTGATGACGCCGAACGAGCCTTGGCGGTAAAGTTTTGAAAGGATCAGGTTGTTGTATTCCCCGCCGACCACGCCCAGCCGGGCCTTGCCCGCGGACATGATGCCGATGGCCGAGGGGCCGTTGAGCAGTTTGCCGGTCTTCTTGGCCTTTTTGATCATCAGTTTGGCGTCTTTTTCCGGCACCCCTTCGGTGATCATGGAGATCGACTTGATGTTCGGGTTGTCCATCGCTTCCATCGCGGCGGCGGCGGCGCGGGCCGGGCCGATGTATACCAGGGCGGTGTTGATGGAGCCGTGGGCTGCGGTCGCCTCGCTCAGAGTGCCATAGATCGGCACCGCGACTATTTGGCTGCCGACCGGGATGTCGTAGGTCTTGCCGGCGTCCGGCGGGTAAACAAACGCTTCAACGTAAAAAGGGAGGCGGCACAGGTGGCAGAATTCCCCCATGCGCCGCGCGGCGTTGACGGCGGCCTGGCCGCCGAGTATCACGACTCTCGTATTTTCATTTGCTACAATAGCCATCGTTCTGCTCCTCAGACTTTCTTCTTGCCGAGCGCCATATCGACGATATCGGTCAGCGGGGTATAGCGGTCGAACACTTCGATGTTGAAGCCTTCGCTTTTCAGTTCGCGCATGGCGGCCAAGCCGATGGCCTCATTCGGGCCGCCGCGGCGCACCCAAATTTTGACCCCCTTGAGGAGGCCTTTGTCCCTCGCGTGGCGGAAACCCGCGATGATCCCCTGGAACGTAACTTTGACGTCGGTAAAATTGGCGATGGCGCCGCCGACGATGATGTGTTTAATGCCGGGGAGCGCGGCAACCCGTTCCGTCAGCGCCTGCACGGCCCATCCGGGCGGATCGCCGGAATATTCGGAATAGTTCGCTATGGTGCCGCCAAGGTTCACCACCGCGTCGGAGTAGAACACCGATGCCCCGCCGCCCGCCGGAAGCAACGCCACTTCGCCGCCGGGGATTTCAATCAGTTTCACCGATCCCTTCACTTTGGAATCGATTTCCATGATCTCTTTTTCGGCTTCGGTGTAGGCGCGGCCGAATTCCGCGGCCCAATTGAAATTCCAGTCCTTGTGGCGGAAGCGCGCATCGCCGTCCAGCATGGTCACGGCGTCCAGCGCCACCACGTTGCCGGTTTTCTTGTCCACCACGGCGGGATTGATCTCTATGTATTGCCCGTCTTCGTTATCGAACATGTCGAACAGCGAATGCGCGCAGGCGGCCATCTTTTGCGCAAGATCGCCGGTGAAGCCGCACCGTTTGGCAAGCTCGGTGCACTGTCCCGGGGCCGATTTCTCGCCGACTTCCACGAAATTCCGCTGTACCTTGTCCCAGTTGGATTCAACTTCGATGCCGCCGAATTTGGCCATCAGGATTTCGGCCCCTTCGCGGGTCGATTTAACGCACAGATAGTACTCTTCGGTGTGTTCCACCATCTCGGCCACGATGACCTGGGTTATTTTCATGCCGTCGACTTCGCGCGACAGAATTTCCTTGGCCGCGGCTTTCACGCCGGCCAGGTCCAAGTTCATTTTCACCAAACCCAATTTGAACCTGCCGCCCAGCGCTTCGTGCGCCTTGGCAACCATCTTGGCGTTCTTCATCCACGGATTGGCCGCTGCCAGCGTATCAAGCTGGCCGGGATCCGAGATGACCACGTGATGGGGTACGTTGATGCCCCATTTCTGGAACAATCCCATTGCGGGGCCTTCTAATAATTTGGCCACTTTGTCCTCCCTATATAACACTTTGAGTTATTGTCGTTAACGCTGGCCAGGAAGATGTTGGTCATAAGATACGGTTTCACTCCCCCCGGCGCGAGGTATTTTCACTTAAATTCACCGGCAAGTCAAATGTAATCACAGGCCAAATCCAGTATGGATTCGATGGCGGCAAACGTGTTACTATTCACTCCTTATGGAAGAAAAAAAAGGCTCGTGGGCCGTTACTGTGGCAAAAAAGTTTCTTAAAACGCTCTTTTATGTGGTGGTGGCGGCGTTCTTCTTTGGCGCCGGTTTGGGCTTGGTGGCGACGTGGCGCACGCCAGCCGTGGCTGCCGAAAGCAGTTATGAAAATCTCAAGGTGTTCGCCGAGATCATGGCTCTTGTCCAAAACTACTATGTTGAGGAAAAATCAAGCAAGGAGCTGACCGAGGGGGCCATTCATGGCCTGTTGCGCGCGCTTGATCCCCATTCTTCCTATATGGACCGCGATTCCTACAACTCCCGGAAGCAGGAAACCGAAGGGCAGTTCGGCGGCCTGGGGATCGAGATCACCGTGCGGGACAACTATGTCATCATTGTCGCCCCCATCGAAGATACCCCGGCTGAACGGGCGGGATTGACCGCGGGCGACAAGATCATCAAGATTGACGGGGTTGTGGCCAAGGATATGGATATTATGGATGCCGTGAAGCGGATGCGCGGAAAGGTCGGCACTTCGGTCAAGCTGACCATCTACCGCGAACAGGGCGATAAGACCTTTGATATCGATATCGTCCGCGCCATCGTGAAGGTGAAGTCGGTGAAATTCGGCATGATCGATAACGAAACCGGTTACCTCCGCATCGTGAGCTTTACCGCCGAGACCTCGCGCGATACCCAGGCGGCTCTTGCGGATCTCAAGGGAAAGGGGATGAAACAACTTGTTCTCGACTTGCGCAACGATCCGGGCGGTCTCCTGAAAGAGGCCGTGGAAGTATCCCAGCTGTTCATCAAGGAAGGCGAAGTGATCGTCAGCACCCGCGGGCGCACGAGCGACCAGAACAGCCGCTTCCTCTCCCACTCCAGCCACGCCGATACCGAAACGCCGGTAGTGGTGCTTATCAACGCCGGTTCCGCTTCGGCCTCCGAGATTGTTTCAGGCGCGCTGAAAGATCACCACCGCGCGGTGGTCGTGGGGGTGCGGTCGTTCGGCAAGGGATCGGTGCAAACGGTGCGCGAGCTGAGCGACGGGAGCGGCTTAAGCCTCACGACCGCGCGTTATTACACGCCGGCCGGCACCATGATCCATGGCGTGGGCATAGAACCTGACGTGGAAGTGAAGATTGACCTGCCGCCCGGAACCGAACAGGGGCCGGAGCCGATACGCGAAAAGGATTTGATGGAACATTTCAACGGCACCCGCGACGTGCGCCAGGACCGCATTGATCAGAAGAAGGAAAAGACCGCCGCCGACAAGGCGAAGGAAAAGGAAAAAGAGAAAGAGAAAGAGAAAGAGAAAGAGCCGTTGCAAAACCTGAAGAAGCTGTTCGACATGGAAAAGGATAACCAGCTTCAAAAGGCGGTACAGATACTTAAAGACCCGTCCACCTACAAGCACTTCAAGGAGCAGGGGGGCAAGAAAGCCGCCTGAGCCGGTCCACCGCATGAACGCAGCCGCCGGACGCATGACGCCGGCGGCTGTTTTGCTTTTACCCCGGAAAACCAGCTGATGAAAAGAAAACCAGCCGCCGCCCGCAGCCGCCGGATATGGGTGGTGGCGCTGCTCGCCGCTTTTTTTGCGGGTTATTTCTCGGCCTGGTTTATCGCCCGCCACCATACCCCGCCGGGGGAACCGGTCCCCCCCGCGCGGCTTCCGGCCACGGGGAACGCCGATACGGCGGGCACGGCGCCTTCCCCGCCTTTAATGCCGCCATCGCCGGAGGAACCCGGCAAACGGCTTGCAATTATCATTGACGATATCGGCAATCGGCGCGAGCCGGTTGAAAGGCTGTTGGCGGCAGGCATCCCGCTTACATTCAGCGTACTGCCGGATCAGTCCCACACAAAAGAACTTGCCGCCCACATTGCCGCCGCCGGGCAGGAGGTGATGCTTCATCTGCCAATGGAGCCGGAGAATGAAAAAACGAACGATCCCGGATCCGGGGCGTTGCTGGTAACACAGCCGGATGAAGACATTCGCGCCGTCATAGGGCATGATGTGGGGCAGGTGCCGCAGGCCAAGGGGGTCAACAACCACATGGGAAGCCTTTTCACGCAGGATGAACGCAAGATGGAAGTGGCGCTGGCGGAATTGAAAACGCGCGGACTTTTTTTCATCGACAGCCTCACCGCCCCCGCCAGCGTCGGTTGCGCCGTGGCCCGGCGGTTGGGATTGAAGACTGCCGCCCGCCGGATTTTTTTGGATGATGACAGCAGCGGGGACGCGATAGCCCGGAATCTCCGGCTCGCCATCGAGTTGGCCGCCAAAGAGGGGAATGTGGTGGCGATAGGGCATCCCTATCCGGCTACCGTCGCGGCGATTGAAAAGATGAAGGACGATCTTGCCAAGGCCGGGGTGAGGCCGGTTTTCGCGTCGCAGGTGGTACGCTGATGCTGGTATTGGGCATCGAAACCTCGTGTGATGAAACCGCCGTGGCGGTGGTGCGCGGCGGCGTGAACGTGCTCTCGAACGTCATCGCCAGCCAGCACGACATCCACCAGCAATACGGCGGGGTTGTGCCGGAGCTTGCCTCGCGCCGCCATGTGGAGAACATGCCGGTCATCGCGCGGGAAGCGCTTGGTCGCGCGGGGGTGACGCTGAACGACATCGATCTATTCGCCGTTACGCGCGGGCCGGGTCTCCTCGGCGCGCTGCTGGTCGGCCTTTCCGCCGCAAAAGGGATGGCATGGGCGTTGAAAAAACCGCTGGCGCCGGTGCATCATCTTCACGGTCATATCGTCGCGGCGCGCTTCAATCACGAGTTGGTTTATCCGCATCTCTGCCTGCTTGTGTCCGGCGGCCACACCTCGCTGTATAAAGTTGATGGCCCCGTAACAATGACCGAATTGGCATCCACGCGTGATGACGCCGCGGGGGAAGCATTCGACAAAGTGGCGAAGATGCTTGGCCTCGGTTTTCCCGGCGGGCCCGCGGTGGAACGCGCAGCGAAAGAAGGGGATGAAAAAGCGGTGCCGTTCACCATCCCAAGGGTGAAGGGGAGCGCGCTTGATTTCAGTTTCAGCGGGCTGAAGACCGCGGTGCGCGAAGCGATGAAAAAAAATCCGCGCGTGGCGGATGTGGCGGCGTCCTTTCAGCGGGTGGTGACTAATACATTGGTGGCCCACACGGTGCGCGCGGCGGCGCAATTCGATTTTAAAGAGATCGTGATCGCCGGCGGTGTGGCGGCCAACGGCCATCTCCGCGCCGGTATGACCAGGGCGGGCGAGGAACACGGCCTGCGTGTCGTCTGGCCCGCGCCGGTGTATTGCACCGACAACGCCGCGATGATCGCCGCCGCCGGTTATTTCCTCTATCGGGAGAATCCCGATGATCCGCGATGGCGCGATTTCAACGGCCTCGACGCTGTCGCCAACCTGCCGCTGGAAACGATTGCCAGGTAGACTTGCCCGCGGTTAACTGACGGGCTTGGCGGGAGGGAGGCTTTTCAGTTTCGGCGAGTTCTTCACAAAGTACATGGCGACGGCGAGCGCGCTGGTGGCGTCGTCGCGGCCTAGGCTGCTTTTTGTGAACTTCGCCACGTCGCATGTGCGCAGGAGATAGAACACCCGCTCGCGGTGCTCTTCCAGCGCGGAGGGCCATGACTCCGACAGCTCGGCGGTAGTTTTTTCCAGCACGTCGATGCCGTACTCTTCATGGAGGTAGACGCGGACGGTATCGGCGATGTGGGTGAAATATTCCTTGGCCCGTCCGGCGGCGTAGAGGTTCTCCGCTTCCGCTTTTTCCAGTTCGGCGAGGGCGGTTTCCATCGGCGTACGGGCGGGAATTGGGGATGCCGGAACTTCTTTCTTTTCACGCTTTCGCAACAGGTACGCCAATGCCGCCAGGAGCGCCAACAGCGCCAGCACCGCCACGATTGGCCAGATATACTTTTTCCAATCGAAGACCGGATCGACCACATCGCCGATAGGCATCAGCGCCGGATCCTTGTCACCGGGTTTCAGCACCGAGTGGATTTCCACCGTGAGGGGAGGAGCGGTTACCGTTTCCGGTTTTCCGTCCGCGCCGGTGCGGGAAATGGAATAGGCGGGGAGGGGGAGCGTGCCGGTTTTGAAGACCGCAAGGGTAAAGACCGCTTTTTTTTCCGCGGCGGTGTTGTCCGCGCGCGCGTCGAGCACTTCGAAGGGGTCGGGATTTTCAAGTTTCAGCGGCAGATCGGCGCCATCGGCATCGTGCGCGGTGATGGTGTAACGGAGGTGGTCGCCGATGGTTGCGGCGGGAGGCTCGACCGTGGCGGTGAGCGTAAGCGCGGCGGCGGGGGCAGCGAAAAGCGCTAGCAGCAACAGGGTGAAAAGACGCTTCATCGGCCCGCCAGGATTTTCTTTTCGCGCCGTTTGAAGAATTTCTCCAGCGGGGCGGTGGGCGAACCCCCGGTGTCGATCTCGATGAGGTCGACGCCGCAGGTCTGGAAAAAGCGTTTCAGTTCGGCGTCGCGGCGCTGGGCCATCTCGCCGTGGCGGCGGCGGAAGTCTTCGTTGCCGGTGTCGGCCAAAACCTCTTCCCCCGTTTCCGGGTCGCGCAGCAGGATGAGGCCCGCGTCGGGCAGCCGCAGCTCCGCCCGGTCGCGTATGCGCACGGCGATGAGATCGTATTTCCGTGCCGCCACGCGGAAGGGAGGCTCGAACCCGGCATCGGCAAAATCCGATACGAGGAAGACGATGCCTGCGCGCCGCGCGGTGTGTAGGAGCCGTTCCAGCGCGTTTTTGATGTTTGTTTTTTTACCCTGCGGGCGGAACCCGAGAATTTCGCGGATGATGCGGAGCGCGTGGCGGCGTCCCTTTGCGGGAGGGATGTGGAGTTCCACCGTGTCGGTGAAGATGTACAGCCCCACCTTGTCGTTGTTGCGGATGGCGGCGAACGCGATGGTGGCGCAGAGTTCGGCGGCCGTTTCGTTCTTGAAATTGCCGGCGGTGCCGAACGCGCCGCTGGCAGAGGCGTCGACCATGAGGATCACCGTCAGTTCGCGCTCTTCTTCAAAAATCTTGATGTACGGTTCGCCGATGCGGGCGGTCACGTTCCAGTCGATGGCGCGCACGTCGTCGCCCGCCGCGTAGGGGCGCACCTCGGCGAATTCCATTCCCATCCCCTTGAAGACGGAGTGGTACTCGCCGGAAAAAACGCTCTCTACCAGTTTCTTGCTCGTGAATTCTATCTTGCGCACTTTGGCGAACAGTTCGGGCGGAATGGTTTTGATGCCGCCATTCGGCGGGGGTGCCTCGGGCGGCACTTCAATGTCGATCTTCTTGTGGAAGATGGCCATTACGGCCGCCATCGCCGCCGCCAGCCCCAGCGGGATGAACAGGTAGGGCGAAAACGGCATCACGGCACCGGTACGGTGTTGAATATCCGTTTTACGATGTCTTCGTTGGTCATCCCTTCCGCCTCGGCCTCGTACGTGGGGATGATGCGGTGGCGCAACACGTCGGGGCCGATGGCCTTCACGTCGTCCGGCGTGACGAAGCCGCGGTGACGCAGAAACGCGTGCGCTTTTGCCGCCATCGCCAGGTAGATGCTGGCGCGCGGCGACGCCCCGTATTCGATGATCTGCGGCAGGGGGGTATAAGGCTTGCGCGTGGCGAAGACGAGGTCGACGATGTAGCCGAACACTTTTTCGTCCACGTATATCTCTTCGATGACGGCGCGGGCCTGATCCAGTTCCTCCGCGCCGGTCACGCCGTTCACATCGATGGCGGCGGCCGAGGCCATCCGCTTCACAATTTGCAGTTCTTCCTCGCGCGAGGGGTAATCCATGAAGAGTTTGAACATGAAGCGGTCAACCTGCGCTTCGGGGAGCGGGTAGGTCCCCTCCTGCTCGATGGGATTTTGGGTCGCCAGCACCATGAACGGCTGGTCGAGTTTGAATTGATGGCCGCCGATGGTTATCTGACGCTCCTGCATCGCTTCCAGCAGGGCGCTCTGCACTTTCGCCGGGGCGCGGTTGATCTCGTCCGCCAGCAGGATGTTGGTGAAGACCGGCCCCTTCTTGATGTGGAACGCGCCTCCTTTGGCGTCGTACATCTGCGTGCCGATGACATCGGCGGGGAGCAGATCGGGAGTGAACTGTATGCGGCCGAAAGAGAGCTTGAGCGCCTTCGCCAGCGTGTTGACGGCAAGCGTTTTGGCCAGTCCCGGCACGCCTTCGATGAGCACATGGCCGCGGCAGAGCATGGCGATGAGCATTTTTTCCAGCAGCGGCCTGCGCCCGACAATGACCTTGCCGGTCTCGGCGAACAGCGGCTCGATGAATGCGCTGTATTGTTGCGCGCGCGCGTTGATCAATCCTACATCGATAGCCATATTGCAAAGCCTCCTATTTAAGGAAGCCATTATAACGCCCCCGCGCCGCGTTTTCCTCCCCATTTAACGGGACGGAGGTATCATAGGAGATTGTAATTGGAAGTAATCCTAAGTCAGATGAATAGGGTTGCCCATTGCCGTGTCGGGTTCTGATAAGCGGCAGCGTTAATATTTATTGCATATTTTAATGAGTGCAAAGATAATGATTGCTAAGTTATGCCAAAATTAGTAACGCAAACAGTATCCACCCTTGCGGAATTTACAGATAAGATAGAATCCTATACTAAGGATTTAAAAAATCCCGCGTGGTTTAGAGGTACAGGATCTGCTCATTATACTCTGACACCTTCTCTTTATAGACACCCTACATTGAAGACCTCCCCTGAATTATTAAAGCTAGAAAAAGAGCTAATTTCCAGATTTAAGGATAGGGCAATTCCACATCTTCAACAAAATAATTATCGTCGCGACTTGGATTACCTTTTTCTAATGCAGCATTTTGGCGTTCCCACTAGGCTGCTGGATTGGACAGAAAATCCTTTTGTCGCTCTCTTTTTTGCTTTAAATGGGGCCAAGAAGGATGCGGGTGGGATTTACCAAGAGGACTCTTCCGTATGGATTTTATGGCCGAAGCTATGGAACGGTGTTGCATTGTCGCACCTCTCCTATGATGGCATAGCATTATCCACAAATGATGAAAATTTGAAAGGGTATACGCCGGAAGGTATTACGAATCTTGTTCATCCAGTGGCTATTCTTGGCGCTCACAATAGCCCCCGAATTGTAGCCCAAAGAGGTGTGTTTACAATTTTTGGAGTGGGTTTGGAGCCGATGGAAGAGAGTTACGAAAAGAATGTTTTTACAAACTCACTTAATAAATTAACAATTCCAAAAGCCGCGATCGCTGGTTTAAATGAACAGCTATTCAAAATTGGCATTACAGACTCAGTAGTTTTTCCAGATTTGGATGGATTGGCAAGAGAAATAAAACGATATTTTGGGTTTATTATATAAGCTATGTTTAAAGTAAATGCCCACGAGAATAGAACTATTAGCTGGTGGTATAATAATAAACGAAAAATAGACTTTGCACCCAACTACCAGCGGAGTGGCAAGCTATGGAGCGAAAATGACCAAGCTTACCTGATTGACTCGATAGTAAATGAATATGATATTCCAAAGATATATTTGGCAGATTTCACGTACATGAATAGCGAGCTAAATCTTAAAAATTTACCCTTTGCCGTTATTGATGGGAAGCAACGATTGCAGGCAATTTTTGGATTCTATGAAAACATTTTTTGCCTCAACGAGGATTTTGTCTTAGATTCAGACACTTCTTTGAATCTTGGCGGATTAAGGTTTTCTGACCTAAAGAAAAACTATCCTGATGTTGCTTCCACCTTTGAAAATTTTAATCTTCATGTAATGAGCGTAATCACTAATGATGAGGCAAAAATTAACGATCTTTTTGTGCGCTTAAATCGGAGTAAGCCCCTAACGGGCGCTGAAATTAGAAATGCTATGAAAGGGGCTGTGCCATCAAATATTAGAGAAATCTGCGAACATAAGTTTTTTGCAAAACATATTGCATTTCCAAAAAAAAGAGCTCAAGACAAAAATACTGCTGCAAAACTGCTTCTTATAGAATTCAGGGGAAATTTTGTAGATACAAAAAAGACTCACTTGGATAGGTTTGTTAGGGAGGGGTTAAAGTCGCAGGGGGAGGATATTGTTCATACAGCCAAGAGAGTGATAAAGGTGCTAGATGATATGGTGAGCATTTTCACAGAATGCGACCCCCTGCTTGTATCGCAAGGGTTGGTGCCCATTTACTATTGGTTGGCAAGGACGTTTGGTCCACATAGAAAAATAAGAGAATTTTTGGTGCATTTCGAAAAACTTAGGAAAGATAACCGCGCAAAAAAAAGTGATGATGCCAATAAAGAACTACTTACTTATGATGTCCTAAATCGAAGCACGAACGATCAAGGAAGCCTTGTGAAAAGGTACCAGATACTTGAGACGCATTTTAAGCAATTTACTAAGTCGGCCTAATTTCATTTATTTAGTTAATTTAAAAGCAGGCTGAGGAAGAATAGGGTGTTGCATAATGCCAATGTCATTTTGCGCAGCACATGAATTGTCCGCTACAGCGGACTCCCGCGCCGGATAGTACGCGGCTGGCTTTATTTCATGCCGCCGCGCATTTTTCAATATCCTTTTAGGATTTCCTCAAAATGGCGGCACTCCCGCATTTGGCGGCAGCTTTTCTCTTGGTGGCACGGACACTCTTGTCCGTGGCGCGTCCGGCAGGGCGCGCGATATTTAAGCTGCGATAAAAGGCTTGTGCCCTTGCGGGCACAACGCGGAGTGTCTGTGCCACCGAGGGGGTAACAGAGCAAAGGGGGGCTTGCGCCTGAGGAGGCTTGCGCCCCTTCGGGGCGCAACACGGACAGGAGTGTCCGTGCCACCGTGAGCCGCCGTGCCACCGTGAACTGCCATCCAAGCATGGGACATTACTTGTTCAGGCATCAATAAAATTCTTCCGCGGTAAATAGCCATTTGTATTCTTCAGGCCGGGCGGCAAGTTCCACCTTCACCGCGTTATTCATTATGTATGCATATTTCTCGCGCCATTCCTCGTCATCGCGTATAAGGCGGTCGAACCACTCCTCTTGCCAGACGCCGCCTTTGGCGTTTGAAAGAGCATTGATCCTCCGCGCCGATGCGCCCTTGAGGGGTTTCAAAATTTCACCCAGCGAAAAGTATTCCGCGCCACCTTTATTTTTTGGCATGAGCAGCAGGTGGACATGATCGGGCATGACGACAGCGGCGGCCAGCTCGTATCTTATTTTGTTGTCGTGAAGTATGGATGTGATGACTTCACCCCGCGCCTGTTCAGAAAGGCGGATACCGTTTGTTCTGAAAGTGACAAAGTACCAGGAACCGCCCAGTTGCCAGTGGGGGAGGTTTCTCCGGGAAGTTGTTAGTTCGTTGCGCGTGACTTTGTGGTTGTCCACAGTGGAAATGGTATCACAGCAAGGGGGGCTTGCGCCTTAGGAGGCTTGCGTCCCGTTGGGACGCAACACGGACAGGAGTGTCCGTGCCACCGAGAGCAGCCGTGCCACCAAGCAGGAGCGTCCGTGCCGCCGGGAGAAAGAAGGCTTTGATAGCATGTCTGGATTCCCGCCTTCGCGGGAATGACAAAAAAAGGAAGTGGGGTCAGCGGGCGGCGGGGCGGGGGTGGAGGATCTCGGCGTCCAGACGGCGTTCGATGACGCGGGCGAGGTCCAGCGTGTCGTCGATGGTGTCGGGCGTGGCGATCAGTTCTATCACCGCCGCTTCCGGCTCCAGCGTGCGCACCACCGCGAGGTATTCGCACGATTCCACGATGGCGTGAACGTCGGCGATGGCTGATGGGGGGCAGCGCATGATAACGCGCCGCGCCTCCACCGTGTATCGAGGCCGCGCCAGTTGTTTGCCCATAGGTGGGATAAAGGTTAAACTAGCGCGCATAATGATGCAACAGATTATAGGGAGCTTGCGCCCCGTTGGGGCGCATGAGAGTTCTTGCGCCCTTTCGGGGCGCAACACGGACAGGAGTGTCCGTGCCACCATTCAAAAACTTCTGCCGCCGTTGCTGGCGGTGGCGCTGTTCGCCGCGTCGTGCGCGCCGGTGGCGGGGGTGCGCAAACAAGGCTACAAAGGTCCCGCCCCGCGCGAGAAGGCCGATGTGGCGGCCTATTACAGCGCGAAGCACGACATTGCCCCCGATCAATGGAAGTGGAAGGAGAGCGCCCCCTATCAGATCGACGGGACGACCTACCATCCACTGGCCGACGCCGAGGGGTACGAGGAGAAAGGGGTTGCCTCGTGGTACGGCCCCGATTTCCACGACAAGCCCACCGCCAATGGCGAGATATACAATCAGGACGCCATGACCGCGGCACACCGCACATTGCCATTCAACACATTGGTGCTGGTGGAAAACCTTGATAACGGCCGCTCGGTGGTGGTACGCGTGAACGACCGCGGCCCCTACGCCAAGGACCGGATTATCGACCTCAGCAAGCGCGCCGCCAACGAGATAGGGATGATCGGCACCGGCACGGCGCGGGTGAAATTGACGGTGAAGTATGCGGTGAAAAAGGATGAGGTGGAAGTCAGTGCGGCCTCCGGCCGCGCCCCCGCCGCTACGTCCGCCCCGATTGGCGATGACGGGGACGATCCGGGGCGAGGTTTCTTGCAGGTGGGAAAAAAGCGCGCCGCCGAGGACGACGCCCCCGCGCCGAAGAAAGAGCAAAGGTATTTCGGCAAGATGATGCGTAATTGACCATTGGCCCGCGCCGTGCTTCCGGTAGGGGCGACACTCCTGTCGCCCATTGGCGCAGCGCGCCAACCGAAGAGAGCTTTGATAATATTTCTGGATCCCGGCTCAAGGCCGGGATGACATAGGCGTGCCCGCCGTGCCGATGAACCCATGCTACTGGGTACCCACCAAAAAAGCAGATGGCATGTATCCACCCTAATCAAAAGCGGTTCCGCAACGGGCTGCCGCTGTGGTAATCTTTACCCCTTATGAACCAACGATACGAATTTAAAGAGATAGAAGCCAAGTGGCAGGCCCATTGGGCCGCCACCGGCGCGGACAAGGTTTCCACCGATACCGCCAAACCAAAATACTACTGCCTGGAGATGTTCCCGTACCCCTCCGGGCGGATACACATGGGGCACGTGCGCGTGTACACCATCGGCGACATGCTTTCGCGCTATTACCGGATGAACGGCTACAACGTGCTGCACCCGATGGGGTGGGATGCCTTCGGCCTTCCCGCCGAGAACGCGGCCATCGAAAAAAAGACGCATCCGCATAAGTGGACGCTTTCCAACATCGCCAACATGCGCCAGCAGATACGCGCGATGGGAACCGGCTACGATTGGGACCGGGAAGTGACCACCTGCCTGCCGGATTACTACCGCTGGACGCAGTGGTTCTTCATCCAGTTCATGAAAAAGGGGCTGGCCTACCGCAAGGAGACGTTCGTCAACTGGTGTGAAAGCTGCCACACCGTGCTGGCGAACGAACAGGTGATAGATGACGCCTGCTGGCGCTGCGATTCGCCGGTGGTGCAAAAGGAGATGCAGGGGTGGTTCCTCAAGATCACCGATTACGCCGAGGAACTGCTGAAAGACCTGAAACTGCTGGAAGGGCACTGGCCCGACCGCGTGCTCACCATGCAGCGCAACTGGATAGGGCGCAGCGAAGGGGCGCGCGTCGCGTTCAAGATCGACGGCATGGAGGGCGGCATCGAGGTGTTTACCACCCGGCCCGATACGCTGTTCGGCGCGACGTTCATCTGCCTCGCGCCGGAGCACCATTTGGTGAAAAAGCTGGCCGCCGGCACACCGCAGCAAGAGGCTGTCAACATCTTCACCAGCCAGGTGGCGCTGCAGGACAAGATATCGCGCACCAGCGACGAGGCGGAAAAGATGGGGGTGTTCACCGGGCGGTACGCCGTCAACCCCGTCAACGGCGAAAAACTGCCGGTATGGGCCGCCAACTTCATACTGATAGATTACGGCACCGGGGCGATCATGAGCGTGCCGGCGCACGATACGCGCGATTTCGCCTTTGCGGGAAAATACAGCATTCCCATCCGCAAGGTGATCCTGCGCGAAGGGGAAGACGCCGCCGCGCCGCTGGACGAGGCGTACTCCGGCGACGGCACGATGCACGCCAGCGGACAGTTCACCGGCATGGATAACCGCACCGCCATCACGAAGATAAACGGATGGCTGAAAGAGAAGGGCCTGGGGGAGGCCGCCATCAGCTACCGCCTGCGCGATTGGGGCATCAGCCGCCAGCGTTACTGGGGCACGCCGATACCGGTTGTCCACTGCCCGAAGTGCGGGCCGGTGGCGGTTCCCGAAGAGCAGTTGCCCGTTCTGCTGCCGACCGACGCCGACCTGCTGGATGGGGGGCGTTCCCCGCTGGGCCAACTGGACTCGTTCGTGAACACCTCCTGCCCGCAATGCGGCGGCGCTGCGCGGCGCGAAACCGATACGATGGATACCTTCATGTGTTCGTCGTGGTATTTCTTCCGCTATGCTTCGCCCACGACGGCGGCATCGGCGGGGGAGAAACAGGACATAGACTACTGGCTGCCGGTGGACAAATACATCGGCGGCATCGAGCACGCCATTTTGCACCTGCTCTATGCGCGGTTCTTCAACAAGTTCGCGCGCGACATCGGCTTCACCGCCGCGCCGGAGCCGTTCAAAAACCTCCTCTCGCAGGGAATGGTCATCAAGGACGGCGCGAAGATGAGCAAGAGCAAGGGGAACGTGGTGGACCCGGACGCCATCCTTTCGCGGTACGGAGCGGACGCCACCCGTATCTTCACCCTGTTTGCCGCGCCGCCGGAGCGCGACCTGGAGTGGGACGACAGCGGCATCGAGGGGGCGTACCGCTTTGTGCAACGCGTCTACCGCCTGTTCCACAAGTGGCTGCCGGAGCTGAAGACGGAACAAAAGGGTGACGGGGAACTTTCGGAAAAGGAGAGGGAACTGCGCCGGATGCGGCATGTCACCATCAAGCGGTTCACGCACGACATCCGTGACCGCGAACAGTTCAACACCGCCATCGCGGCGGGGATGGAGCTTTTGAATTTCCTCTCCGACTACGCGCCGGAAACCGGGGCCGGACGCGCCGAGCTGCGCGGCACGCTAATCGACTACCTCAAGCTGCTGCACCCGTTCATGCCGCACCTCACGCAGGAGCTGTACGGCGAGTTCGGTTATGGCGAATACCTCACCACCGCCGCGTGGCCGAAGTACGACGATGCGCTTACCGCGTCCGCCACCATGACCATCGTGGTGCAGGTGCGCGGCAAGGTGCGGGCGAAGCTGGAAGTCCCCGCCGACACCGCCGAGGAAGAGCTGAAGAAGCTCGCGCTGGCGGAAGAGAAGGTGAAGCAATCCATTGGAACGGACACGGTGAAGAAGATCATCGTGGTGCCGGGGCGGCTCATCAACATCGTCCACTGAGAGGTAAATCCGCGATAAAAATCGCATCTACCAAAGTTGCCGCATTCCTGCCAAAATAGCGGGATGAATTCACTGGAACAGAACAACCAGCTGCAAAGCTATTTCGACATGCTTCCCGACCAGATCGTCCTGCTGGATGAAGCCGGGAATGTGACGATGATGAACGCCGCCGCTGCCAGCGGCATGGGGATCGACCGCGCCGCCGCAACCGGCAAACCGCTTGATGCCGCGCGGCTGGCGGGCCTTTACGGCGAACCGATGGCGCGCCTGCCGCAGATGCTCGCCACGGTGATGGCGGGCGGGCCGGTGGGGAAATTTGAAACGGCCAGCCCGTCGCCCGACGGGCCGGTGTTCGCGGTGTCCATCCAGCGGGCGGCGAACGAGTGCTGCTTCAACGGCGCGTTGTTGACGGTCCACGACATGACGAAGCGCGCCAAAACGCGCAACGAGCTGCTGAAACGGAACGCCGAGCTGACCGACATCGTCGCCGTCAACCGCACCATTATGGATATTAATTCCGCCATCCACTCCGGCACCACGCTGGACGACATGTTCGAGATCATTTTCGGCCAGCTCAAGCGGATCATCCCGTACGACCGGATCGGCCTTTCGCTGCTGGACGAAAAGCTGGAGTTTGTCACCGTGGCAAAGGTGAAGTCGGACAATCCGATCGCGCTCAATAAGGGATACCGGATACATTTCTCCGGCACCAGCCTGCCTGAACTGCTGAACCCGGCGGCGTCCTGGAGCGACGCCCATTCATTGATGGTGGGGGGGAAGCACCGCATCATTTACGACCTCAAGGAGTATGTGGAGGCCAAGAAGCGCCAAAGCCATTACAACACCACGCTGCTGAAAGAGGGCATCCGCTCCAGCCTCACGGTGCCGTTGTATGTGGAAGGGAAAGCGACCGCCATCATCTTTTTCTCGTCCCGCACGCCGGGCGTGTACACGCCCGAATACCTGGGGCGTCATTACGACGCCTGCATGATGTCGCTGGCCGCCGTGCAGGATAACCTGGCGGTGGCGCTGGAAAAGGCGCTGACGATCACCCGCCTTGAAGAGACGAACCGGCGGCTGAAGGAGCTGCTGACGATGAAAGACGATTTCCTTTCCATCGCGTCGCACGACCTCCGCTCGCCGTTGACCGCCATCATCGGCTTCGGAAAAATGATGGTGGATAAGACGCCGGTGAACGAGTTGCAGCGCCGGGGGCTGGAGATCATGGTGAATTCCGCCGGCCACCTGCTGACGCTGGTGGACGACATCCTGGCGCTGGCGAAAGCGAACGCCGCCAGCATGGAGGTGAACCTCGCCCCCGCCGCCATCGGCGACATCCTGGGGGATTCCGTTTCCGCCATGGCGTTCAACGCGCACAACAAGGAGATCGTGCTGAACCATGTTCCGCTGAAGCCAAGCCCCGAGCTGGCGCTCGACCGCTCGAAGATATTCCAGGTGTTCAACAACCTCATCAGCAACGCCATCAAATTCTCCCCGGTGGGGGGAACGATCCATCTGCGCGAAAGCGTGGCGGACGGCTCATACCGGTTCGAAGTGGAGGACAGCGGCCCCGGCATCAGCGAGGATGACCGGAAAAAGCTGTTCACCAAGTTCGTGCAGGTGGGCGCGGACGAGGCCGCGAAAGCGAAAGGCACCGGGCTTGGCCTGGCCATCTGCAAGATGATCGTCAACGGGCATGGCGGCGATATTGGGGTGGACAGCGAGTTGGGCAAGGGGGCCATATTCAGCTTCACCCTGCCGCTGAAGGGGAAGGGGAATGCCGGAAATTGACCGCGCCCGCAAAGCGTTGGCCGCCGCGCGCAGGGTGGTGGCGCTTACCGGGGCGGGGGTTTCGGCCGAAAGCGGCGTTCCCACATTCCGCGGCGAAGGGGGCCTGTGGAGAAACTTCCGGGCCGAAGAGCTGGCCACCCCCGAAGCGTTCGCGCGCGATCCGCGTCTGGTGTGGGAATGGTACGACTGGCGGCGGCAAAAGATCGCTCCGCTGCCGCCGAACCCCGGACATCACGCTTTGGCCGCGATGGAGCGGCGGTTCGGCGAATTTCTGCTGGTGACGCAAAACGTGGACGGGCTGCACCGCGCCGCGGGGAGCGCGAAACTGGCCGAACTGCACGGCAACATCTGGTTCACCCGCTGCACGAAGGAGGGGACGCTGCGTGAAAACCGCGCGGTGCCGCTGTCGCCGCTGCCGCCGCGCTGTTCCTGCGGGGCGCTGCTGCGCCCGCACATCGTTTGGTTCGGCGAGGCGCTTGACCCCGGCGTGCTACAATCGGCTGTGGACGCCTGCCGCGCCGCCGACGTGGTGATCGTGGCCGGCACCTCGTCGGTGGTCTATCCGGCGGCGGGCCTGGCGGCGCTGGCGAAAGAGGCCGGGGCGTTCGTGATCGAGATCAATATTGAAGAGACCCCCGCCAGCGGGATGGTGGATGTCCATCTTTCCGGCCGGTCGGGGGAACTTTTGCCGGGGCTGTTGGAGTAGGCGGTGGCGATACTGATAGCGGTGGTCTGTCTTTACCTTGCTTCGGGCGTGGCGGCGCTGGCGCTGCACAAAACGCCGGAGCTGGCCAACCGCGCGGGAGCCGCGGGGGCGGCGCTGGCGGGGCTGGCCGGTTTCACGGCGGCCGTCTATATGCTCCTCAATCCGGCCGGGCGGGCCTTCACGATGGAATGGAGCGTTCCCTACGGCTCGCTGAACATGGGGGCCGACGCGCTGACGCTGTTCTTTCTGCTGCCGGTCTTCGGGGTTTCGGCCCTGGCGGCGGTGTACGGCTTCGGCTGGATGGAGCGGCGCGGTTCCGCCGTTCATCCCGCCGCGGCATGGTTTTTTTACAATCTCATGGCGGCCGGCATGGCGCTGACGCCGCTGGCGCGCAACGGCATCCTCTTTCTCTTTGCGTGGGAGATGATGGCCCTGGCCTCCTTTTTCCTCGTGATGATGGGGGAGCGGGATGCGGAACAGAAGGGGGCGGCGCGGCTGTACCTGTTGGCCACGCATACCGGCGCGGCGCTGCTATTCGGCGCGATGATGTATCTCGCGCGGGGGAGCGGGAGCGCCGATTTTGGATCGATGCATGCCGCCACGCCGATGGCGGCGGGGGCGCTGTTCGCTCTTTTTGTTATCGGCTTCGGCGCAAAGGCCGGTTTTGCCGGGCTGCATATCTGGATGCCGCGCGCCTACGCGGCGGCCCCGCCGTTCGCCGCCGCGCTGATGGCCGGGGCGATGGGGAAACTGGGCATCTACGGCCTTCTCCGTTTCATCCCGATGCTCGGCGCGCCCGCCCCCTGGATGGGGTGGACGCTGGTGGCCATCGGCGCGGTCTCAGGAGTTGCGGGCGCATTATTGGCGTTGCCACAAACCGATCTGCGGAAACTGCTGGCATACTCCAGCGTGGAAAACATCGGCATCATCGCCATGGGTGTCGGTTTTGCGGTGTTGGGCGCGGCGGCGCGGTATCCCGCGATGGCCATGCTGGGCGCGGCGGGCGCCGTTTTCCACGTGCTGAATCACGCCATGTTCAAAAGCCTGCTTTTCATGCAGGCTGGCAATGTACGGCTGGCCTGTGGCGATTCCGTTATGTACTGGATGGGGGGGCTGTATAAAAAGCTTCCGTGGACCGGCTCGCTGCTCCTTATAGGATCCGCCGCCATCTGCGGGTTACCGCCGCTTTCCGGATTCATCAGCGAGTTCACGGTATTCCTTGCCGCCTTCAAGGGGCTGGCCGTTGGCGGCATGGGAATGATCCTTCCCGCCATCGGCGCGGTTGCCGCGTTCGCGCTGATCGGCGGGCTGGCCGCGGCCACATTCGCCAAGATGTTCGGCGTGGCGTTTCTCGGCAATCCCCGCAAAGAGTCCGCCATGAAGGTGGAAGAGCCGGGGCTGGCGCTGCGGCTGCCGGGGGCGGCGCTCGCGGCGGTTATGGCGCTCTCGGCATTCTATTCCCCGTGGATAGTGCTGCTGCTAAAAGCGCCGCTGGTGGAGGCCGCAGCCGGGTTTGGCGGCGTGCCGCGCGCCGCGCTGGAGGCAGGCATGTTGAGGGCGCTCCGCCCGTTGCTGGGGGTTGTCCAGGTTTTGGCGATCCTGCTGTTGGCGCTGGGAGCGGCGGCGTATCTCCGGCACCGGCTGCTGGCGGGGCGGAAGGCGGGGCGGACGGTAACGTGGGATTGCGGATATGCCGCGCCAGGCCCGCGGATGCAGTACTCGGCGTGGTCGTTCACCGCGCCGCTGGCGGAGTTTTTCGACAAGATGGGAACGGCGGAAAAAACCGTCAAGGGTGATGACTCCTATTTTCCCGCCGAGGCCGGCGAAATGACGGTGCATCTTTACGATCCGGCGGCGGAGCGGGGCTACGCGCCGTTTTATTCGGGCCTCAACCGGTTATTGGCCCGCGTGCGGCGGCGGCTGCAGGGGGGCGTGCATTTTTACATTTTGAATATCGTGGTGGCGCTGCTTGCGCTGTTGTTGATCTGGAAACTGTTTTTGTAAAGATCATTTGCGGGACACGCATTCTACTTCCCGGTGGGACACGTTTTCCAACGTGTCGTTGGGCGCGTTGCGCCCAATGTCTTGGCGCCGCCGCGCCAATGTCACACTGGAAAGTGTGACCTACCCAAGCCAATGTCACACAGGAATGTGTGACCTACCCAAGCCAATGTCACACAAGAATGTGTGACCTACCATCTTTTAATGAAATCATCTCCGTCCAGCAGCCAGGGATAATCCTCCGGTTTTTCACAAAGCCCCGCTTTAACCGCGTTATTGCGTATGTATTCGTATTTTTCCCGCCATTCATCTTCGTTGCGGACGATCCGGTCAAATGATTCTCTTTGCCATACCGCGCCTGATGAACCGGATAATTTGTTGATCGTGCGCGCCGAATAGCCTTTTATGGATTTTGTGATTTGACCCAGCGGGTAAAATATCCCATTCTCCTTTTCAGCGGGATTTAAAAGAATATGCACATGATCCGGCATGACGGTGGCCGTTGAAAGGGCGTATTTTTTGCCATTGGCGAAGATAATGGCTTGGGCGGCAAGTGTGCGCGCTTCGGCGGGCAATATGCCGGTCTTGGATCTGAAGGTGATGAAATACCACGAGCCGCCGATCTGGAAATGTGGGAGATGCCTCCGTGTAAAATGAAGGCGCTGTGCGCTTATCCCGGACTTTTTCACAATGATATGATTATACCCATCCCCGGCGGGACACGCATTCCACTTCCCGGTGGGACACGTTTTCCAACGTGTCGTTGGGCGCGTTGCGTCCAATGTCACACAAGAAAGTGTGACCTACCCAAGAATTTACTTTCCCGGCGGGATACACAGAAATCAGCCAACAAGTTTATGAATTTTGCTTAGCAAGGTTGCCGGCGTAAAGGGTTTTATCACGTAGTCCGTCACTCCCGCCTGAATGGCGGTGATAAGGCTGTCTTTGTCGGACCGGGAGGTCAGCATGAGGAAGGGAATATCCTTCATGGACTCGTGGGATCGTACGTCCAGCAACAGGGCGTCCCCCGATTTGCGGGGCATATTCCAGTCGCAAATAACGACGTCAAAGGTGTTTTCCAGCAGTATCTCCCAGGCATCCTGGCCATCCTTTGCAACCATGCAATCGGCGTTTAGCCCGCTGTTCACCACATGCCGTATGGCCTTGCGCAAAGTGATGTCGTCATCCACTATCAGTACGCGCAAGTTAGGTTTTTTTTCCAAATTATTTCCTGCCTATTCGCAGTTTTCCCGTCCTTTGTTATGTCATATTATATTCCACTTTAAACGTTAAGCATTAGGGAAAAAAATGTGGAACGTTATGGTACTGGCATCTTGGTCCACCGAGATGCCCCCGCCCAGCATATCCATGGTCTTATGGCAAAAGAAAAGCCCTATGCCGCTTCCCGATTCCGCATGGCCATGCGTTTTGAATTTCTGGAAAAGGGCATTTATTTTTGCCCCGGTCAACGGTTCCCCGGTATTTGTTACCGATATGATGATATTCTCAACGCTGTCTTTTTTCGCAGGGACCGCGTTAACCGTTATTTTCGTATTGGCGGTGCTGTACTTTACGGCGTTATCGACAAGGTTTTGAAGAACCCGTTTAAGCAGCTTGAAGTCGGCGATCACCATGCCGGAGAGCGTATGGCTGAATTCGATCGTCTCCCCCTTGGCGGCGGCGCGTCCCCGGAAATCGCGTTCCAGTTCCCCAAAGAGGTCGTTCATCCCGAAGGCCTCGTATTGCAGCTCCAGTTTTTCCTCTTCGATCTCACCCAGTTTAAGCAGGCTTTGAATCATCAGATGCAACTGATCGATCCCCTCGCCTATGTCGGTGACCTTCTGCTTCATGGAAGCTTCATAGCCGGTATACACGCTCCGGCACTGCTCCTTAGCGGAGCACTCGGCCGAAAAAGAGGTGATCTGGCCGGCAAGCATATCCAGTTCCAATTTGATGCCGGTCATCGGGCTTTTAAGGTCATGCACCACGGCATGGAAGAAGTTGTCTTTCATCTGTTCCAGGTTTTTAAGTTCCGTTATATCCTCCGCTATCCCCTGATAGTAGGCCAGCTTCCCCTCATGGTCGTGTATGGGGGAACATTTGTCCTCCAGCCACACGATGTTGCCGTCCCGGCACTTGATCCGGTATTGCAGCTTCCGGGTTTCGCGTGAAGTTGAAATGCCGCTCCTGAACTCCAGATACTTCGCCATGTCCTCCTTGACGACAAGATCGTCCCACAGCCGCCCCCTTTTAAAGCATTCACTTGCGCAGGCCCCCATGATCATCTCGGCTTCGTTGCTGATGAAGGTCGGTTCGCCATTGACGGAGACCGTGTAAATAACGCAGGAAATGTGATCCATGATCGCGCTGTATTTCAGGTACGATTCCCGCAAATCCTCGTGGCTCATTTTCAGGGCTTCCTCGGCGAGTTTCCGCTCCGAAATGTCGCGTATGACGCCCAAAAACTTACGCGTCCGTCCCAACCATACTTCCGTGACGTACAATTCCCCCGGGAAACGGGAGCCATCCTTGCGCAAACAGGGTATCTCCTGCAGATGTCCCAGTGTCTTCTTTTCTTCGGAGCTGATGTACTTTTCAATATGCCCATCATGTTCGCTTTGGAACGGCTCGGGCATAAGCATCTTGACGTTTTTGCCGATGACGTCCTCCTCCGCCCATTGAAAGATCCTTGTTCCCGCGGGGTTGAAAATCTCCACCATCCCTTTATCATCGATCAGGATGATGGCGTCGGCGGCCGAATCCAGAATGGCCCGTATCTTTGCTTCGCGTTCCGACAATGCCCTCTCCCACTGCTTGCGTTCGGTAATATCAGTGGCGAACAAGGCACACCGTGTCACCCGCGCATCTTTATCAATTACGGGATAGACCGTGCTTGTATAGAATTTGCCGTCCCGCTCGTCCTCATACACCAAAGGCTCGCCGGTGCGCGCCACCTGTTCAAAACGCTCCATCCTGCTCAGCGCCAGTTCCAGGGGAAGTATCTGGTATAGGGACTTGCCGACAAGGTCGGCGGGATGCGCGTTAAAACGTTTCGCCCCCGCTTCGTTGACGGCGATTATGTTCCCCTCCAACCCTATCAAAAAAAGCGTTTCGCTTGTGGCGTTCATAATGGCCTTGCTGTTCTCGGCTTCTTCCGCCAATGCCATCTTGGCCGCCCTGCGCTCCGTTATGTCTTCCACGATCCCCACAAATATATCTTCATCCGCCAGCGGGACTTCCTTCACGTAAAGGGAGATATAGAATATTTCACCGGTTTTTTTTATGGCCATCACTTCCTTGGGGGCCCTTATCGTATTCCTTTTTTCCGGTAATCCGGTTTTTTTGAAATTGAAGTAATCCTGTATATATTTGAAATATTCATTTTCTTTAAAGGGTCTTCTCCTTATCGAGTGGGTAAAAAGGTGGGGTGAAGCGGCTCCAGAGCCTTTATTAGCAAGGGGATAAGGCATTTTTCTTGTCTTCGGAATCTGTCATGATTATCCGATGG
>JAHFEJ010000037.1 GCA_023248535.1 Nitrospinales bacterium
CCCAGCGGAATTTTTCCATCGCGGACCAGCCCCTCGAAAACATCCAAAAACCGCAGTATGTTTTCGTGGCTGTCGCGTATGAGAAGCATGTCGGCCCCGGCATTCATCGCCAGCCGTATCCGCTCTTCCAGGCTGTAGTTCGTTTTCACCGCGTTCATGTTAAGGTCGTCGGTGACGATAATCCCCTTGTACCCCAATTCGCCGCGCGCCACCGTTTGCAAAAACTTTTTGGAGAACGTCGCGGGAAGCTTCTTTTCCGTTTTCGTGAAGTGAAT
The DNA here is from genome assembly GCA_023248535.1 of Nitrospinales bacterium. Taxonomy (GTDB): domain Bacteria; phylum Nitrospinota_A; class UBA7883; order JACRGQ01; family JACRGQ01; genus JACRGQ01. Next base: position 276 of record JAHFEJ010000037.1, read on the forward strand.
GTGCGCGGTCATGAAAAAATCGGCTTTTTCCCGCGCCGCCATCCGGAACGGCAGCAGCTCGCGCCCGCGCATCACCGCAAGCGGGGTATCCATCGACGGAAGATCGAGATGTGAATCGACCGGCGTGTCGCCATGGCCGGGATAATGCTTCGCCTGGGTGAAAAGGCCCCCTTTACGAAGGGCGCGCAAAGCCGCCCTGCCGCACGCCACCACCTCTTCCGTCCGCGCCGAAAACGCGCGGTCGCCGATGACCGGATTCTTGGGGTTGGTGTTGATGTCCAACACCGGCGCCCAGGTAATATTGAACCCGGCCCCTTTCACCTTTCGGGCGAGCGCGGCGTAATTTTTTTCCACCGCCCTGATCCCTTTTTGCGCGAGAAGCATCGGCGCGGGGTGCCCGCCAATTAGCGTTTTCAGGCGGCTGACCCTTCCCCCCTCTTCATCCACGCTGATAAAGGGAATGACCCCGGTATGTTTGACCGCCTCTTTCTTTATCCGCCCCGTGAACTTCTTAAGCGCCCCCAGCGTGGCCGGAATGTTTTCCCGGAAAAAGATGAAACCGCCCGCCTTCCGCCCGGCGATAAGCCGCTCCACCTCCCCATTCCAGCCATCGCCGGGGATCGAGATGATGACCAGCTGTCCGATAGCGGCGCGCAGGTCAAACCCCTTGGGGATTTTTTGTTTCATGCTCCGTTCATCCCGCCTTCGTGACGGCGGCATGAAGTTTATCGGCCAGCTCCAAAAATATCTTTGCTATCGCGTTGTCGCCCGATGCTATCGGATCGCCGCTGTCGCCGGTGGCCACGATCTTCCCTTCCAGCGGGATTTTTCCCAGCAACGGCACGCCCGCCCGTTCCGCCTCGCGCTGGCCGCCGCCGGATCCGAAAATGTGCGATTCTCCCTTGCAATGCGGACAGATGAAATAACTCATATTCTCGATGATGCCAATGACCGGCGTGCCGGTCTGGACAAACATGTTCACCGCCCGCTCGGCGTCTTGCAACGCCACATCCTGCGGCGTGGTGATGACCAGCGCGCCGGTGATCGGCACGCTTTGCACCAGCGAAAGCTGCACGTCGCCGGTGCCCGGCGGAAGGTCCATGACAAGGTAATCGAGATCGCCCCACTCAACGTCGTAAAAAAGCTGCTTCACCAACCGCGCCACCAGCGGCCCGCGCCAGATCAGCGGCGCGCCGCTCTCCATCAGCAGCCCCACCGTCACCGCCTTGATGCCGAATTTCTCCGCCGGTTGCAGGCGGCCCCCCTCCCCCACTTTGTGCTGGCCCGAAAGGCCAAGCATCGTGGGCGCCGAGGGGCCGTACACGTCGAGATCCAGCAGCCCGGTCTTGAACCCCTTCTTCGCCAGCGCCACGGCGAGGTTCACGCTGGCGGTCGATTTGCCCACGCCCCCCTTGCCGCTGGCGACGGGAATGAGGTATTTCACCCCTTCGATGGGGCGCTTGGGGGGAAGCTCATGCCCGCCCTTCTGTTTCGGCTTGTCCCCTTCAAAGACGATTTTGGCGGCAAGTCCCAATGGCTTCATCGCCGCCGCCACCGCGGACACCAGCGCCTGGCGCGTGGCATCGTCGGCATTGAGCCGCTTCATCTTCACTTCTATCTCCTCGCCGTCCACGGAGAATTCCTCCACCATGTCGAGCGAGATAATATCCTTGTCGAACCCCGGATACTGGACCGCGCCAAGCGCCGCGAGTATCTGCTCTTTCAGTTGGTCACCCGATTGATTGGACTGATTTGACACCTGGCACCCTCTCCTTGATGGTTTTTTCTATTCCCTGCCGCATCGTGATACCGGCGCTGGGGCAGCCGGAGCAAGCCCCTTTCAGTTTCACCAGCACTACGCCTTCGCTGTTCACGCCGACAAGCTCCACGTCGCCGCCGTCGCGGCGCAGCATCGGCCGCACCTCTTCGAGGGCCTTTTCGATTGCTTCCTTCATTGTAGTCTCCCTGATATAAAAACTGTAATCGAAGCGGCGGAAAATATCCATGACTTTCCTCAACAACCGCGCGGTGAAAGAACCGCCCGACCATTCAGATTGACCGGCCAAGCATGATGCATGATAATGTCTACACGAGGATGAACGAAAAATCATGAAGCGAATTATTGAAGGCAATCTTCCGGCATTGGCCGCGTTGTGCGAAAAATATGGGGTAGCCCGTCTTGAAATATTCGGGTCTGCCGCCAGCGGTACGTTCAATGCCGGCACGAGCGACCTTGATTTTCTCGTCGCGTTCAAAACGCTTGACCATTTGAATGCCGCCGATCAGTATTTTGGCTTGCTGACGGACCTTGAGAAACTTTTTAACCGCCGAATCGACCTCATCATGGAACGCGCGATGAAAAATCCCTATTTCATCAAATCAGTCGAACAAAACAGGAGAACGCTTTTTGCGGCCTGACATACCAAAATTGCTCGAAGATATCCGCGATTCTTGCGAGTTCATTCTTTCATCCGCGGCATCCCTCTCCCTTGCTGAATTCAACGAAAACAGAACCATTCGCCAAGCCGTTGAGCGCAACTTTGAAATAATCGGAGAAGCGCTCAACCGGATAAAAAGGTCCGACCCCGCCGTCATTGGAGCATTCGGGGATATTTCGAGAATTATCGCGTTCAGAAATATTCTTGCACACGGCTACGACGTTGTTGATAACGAAGTGGTATGGCTCGTTGTAAAAAACAATGTGCCACGGATTCTCGAAAAAGCCAGACAACTTCTCGATCGAGCCTGACATGAAAAACCCCGCCAACAAACCTAATCAACGCAAAGGGTCTCGAAGCAACACGCATGTTGGGAAAGAATTTGAGGCCTCGGCCATGCGGTTTTTTGAAAGCCAAGGAATTCATCTCCACAAAGACAAAGAAGGCATAGAGATTGGTGTCCCAAATGAAAAAAAAGAAACAACGGTAAAGCGGCATCGCTTTGACCTAATTGATGACGAAAAGCAAACCATCGTTGAATGCAAAGCACATACATGGACTGAAGGCACCAATGTTCCAAGTGCAAAGATCACCGCATGGAATGCAGCAATGTATTTCTTTCATTTAGTCCGAGCGAAGAATGTTCGCAAAATCATGTTTGTTCAACGCGACTTAAATAAGAAAACAAAAAAAACATTAGCGGAATACTACATCCGCCTTCATTCTCATTTAATCCCCCATGATGTCGAATTTTGGGAATACGATATTGATTCAAAATCAGGCAGGAGACTAATAATTCGAGAACAAAAAAGCGGGGCGTTTGACAACGCCCCGCCGTTCGGCGATCCGGAAAGAATCAGACTTTAAGCTGCGAAACGGATTTGGCCACCCCCGCCGCGCTCTTTTGAAGGGCCGCGAGTTCATCCGGCATCAGTTTCAACTCGATGATCTTCTCAACGCCCTGTTTCCCCAAAATGCAGGGAACACCCATGAAGATGTCCTTGATGCCGTATTCCCCCTGAAGCCGGGCCGCGCAGGGCATCACCCGCTTTTTATCGCGCACGATCGATTCGATCATGGCGGCGACAGATGAGGCCGGGGCGTAGTAAGCCGAACCGGTCTTGAGGTATTTGACGATTTCGGCGCCCCCATCCTGGGTACGCTTAACCATATCGTCGATCTTTTCTTTCGAAATGAGTTCCGTTATCGGGATGCCGGCGACCGAAGAGTAGCGCGGCAGCGGCACCATGTCTTCACCGTGGAGGCCAAGCACCGTGGCGGTTATGTCCACATTGCTCACCCCCAGCTCGAGGGAAATGAAGTGGCGGAAGCGGGTGCTGTCCAGCACCCCCGCCATGCCGACGATCCGTTCGCGCGGCAGCTTGGTATAGCGCCGGGCCACCTCGGTCATGGTATCCACCGGGTTTGAAACGACGATGAGAAAACAGTTCGGCGAGTATTTGGCGATCTGCTCGCTGACGCTCTTCACGATCTCCGCGTTGACATCGCGCAGGTCCTCGCGCGACATCCCCGGCTTGCGGGGGAGGCCGGCGGTGATGACCACAATGTCGGAATCCTTTGTATCGGCGTAGTCGGTGGTTCCCTTCACGTTCATGTCGAAGGATTCCAGCGGAGCCGATTCCATCATGTCCAGCGCTTTCCCTTGCGGAATGCCGTCCACAACGTCAATAAGCACCACGTTGCCCAGCCGCTTGTAGATGCAAAGCTGGGCGGTGGTGGCCCCCACATGCCCGGCGCCGACAATGGTGATCTTGTACCGCTTAATGGTCATTGTTCTTCCTTTTCTCGATCAGGCCGTTTTCTCGCTCTCGATCATCTACCGTTATTTCATCGTCTGGCGGGCAAGACCCAACGCGCCGCCGGCCCGTACCTGGTCTTTCTCGCGCGGGGCAAGTCCGTGCTTCACGGGAATGTCGATCCCCTTGCTTTCGTTCCGGACCACGATGTTGTCGTTATCAAGCGTACCGGCCTTGATGGTCAGTTTGTCCCCCTGCGCGATCTTGTCATAATCCGCCTCGTTAACGAACACGAGCGGCAGAATACCGAAGTTGATCAGGTTGGAGCGGTGAATGCGGGCGAAGCCTTTCACGATAACCGCCTTCACGCCCAGAGCCATCGGCGCAAGCGCCGCGTGCTCGCGCGAGGAACCCTGGCCGTAATTTTGGCCGCCGACGATAAAGCCGCCCCCCGCCGCCTTGGCCCGGTCGTGGAACGTGGCATCCACCGGCGCGAAAACGTGCTTGGAGATTTCCGGGATGTTGGACCGCAAGGGCAGTATCTTCGCCCCGGCCGGCATGATGTGGTCGGTGGTGATGTTGTCCGGCACCTTCAGCAGCACCTGGCCCGAAAGGACCGGCTCCAGCGGATGCGTTTCGGGCAACGGCTTGATGTTGGGGCCGCGCACCACCTCGCCCGCCTTCTTGGGCGGCTTGATCACCATGTTGTCGTCAACAATGAAGGTCTTCGGCCAGTTGATCTTGGGCGAGTTCTTGCCCAGCTTGCGCGGGTCGGTCAATTCACCCGTGAGGGCCGCCGCCACGCAGACTTCGGGCGACGCGAGGTACACCTGCGCGTCCTTGGTGCCGGAGCGTCCCACAAAGTTCCGGTTGAACGAGCGGACCGAGACGCCCGCCGAGTTCGGCGCAAAACCCATGCCGATGCAGGGGCCGCAACCCGATTCCAGAACGCGCGCGCCGGAAGCGATGATATCGGCCAACGCCCCGTTCTTTGAGATCATATTGTACACTTGCTTGCTGCCGGGGGAGATGGCCATGGAAAGTCCCGGATGGATGGTCTTCCCTTTCAGCATCGCCGCCACGGTCATCAGGTCGCGGAACGACGAGTTGGTGCAGGAGCCGACGGCGACCTGCGAAACCTTGACCCCCTTGAGGTCTTTCACCTTCGCCACGTTATCGGGCAGGTGCGGCTGGGCGACCATCGGCTCCAGAGTGCCGAGGTCGACTTCCAGCGTTTCTTCGTACTTGGCATCGGCGTCGGCGGCCAGCGCCTTGAAATCCTTGCCGCGCTTTTGGGCGGTGAGGAATTTTTTGGTCGTGTCGTCGGACGGGAACACCGAAGTGGTCGCGCCAAGCTCGGCCCCCATATTGGTGATGGTGGCCCGCTCCGGCACCGAAAGGGTCTTCACGCCCGGCCCGGTATATTCGATAACCTTGTTGGTACCGCCCTTGACGGTGAGGCGGCGGAGCACTTCAAGGATCACGTCCTTGGCGGAAACCCACGGCTTGAGCTTGCCGGTCAACTTCACGTTCACCACGGCGGGCGAGGTGAGGAAGAACGGCTGGCCGGCCATCGCCAGCGCAACGTCAAGGCCGCCCGCGCCGATGGAGATCATGCCGATGCCGCCCTGCGTCGGGGTGTGGCTATCGGAACCGAGCAGTGTCTGGCCCGGCACGCCGAAGCGTTCGAGGTGTACTTGGTGGCAGATGCCGTTGCCGGGGCGGGAGAACCAAATGCCATGCTTGGCCGCGACCGATTGGAGATAGAGATGGTCGTCGGCGTTTTTGAAGTCGTCCTGCAGCATGTTGTGGTCGACGTACGATACGGAAAGCTTTGTTTTTACTTTCGGCACGCCCATCGCCTCGAACTGCAAGTAGGCCATCGTGCCGGTGGCGTCTTGCGTAAGGGTTTGGTCAATGCGGATTGCGATCGGTTTACCCGGCGTTAGCTCGCCTTCGACCAAGTGAGCCTTCAGGATTTTTTGGGTCAGATTGAGCCCCATGTGCGTTCCCCTCTTCTATATAAAAACGAATTGCTATTTCACTTTATAGTTGAACCCAGCCGCCACTCCACACAGCGGCCTCGAACCCGCATACTCTACCAAAACAGATTTTGAAAATAAACAAATAACGGGGCATCACGTTGACCATTGAGATGTACCGCGGTACGCAGGCAAATCACCCCACCCACTGCCAATTATTTAGGCATTTTCTGATACCGCCAAGCGTCTTTCTTTTTACCGTAGTAGTTCTTCAGCAAACGGCCGCGGAGATAGCCGTGTTTTCCGTAGAAGGCGATGGCGCTTTCGTTTTCCACCGCCGCTTGCAGCACGATTTTCCGCGCGCCCCGTTCGGCAAGCGCCCGCTCCGCCATGCCGATAAGGCGGCTGCCAAGCCCTCGGCGGCGGTAGGGTTCGAGAATGTCGATAGTGACGATACACCCCTCCCCCCGTTTTTCCAGGGAGGTCAGCACAAAGCCGATCATCGTTTGGCCGTCCCACGCGCAGAAAGCGGGATCGCGCAGAACCAGCAGGTGGTAATAAATGAAATCTATCGGGTAAGCGATATCCGGATCGAAACAAATCTGGTCGATCTCCCACATCCGCATGGCCTCGCTGGATGCGGCGGGGCGGATAATGATTTCCCCGCTCCCCGCGCCGTTGCGCACCATTCCCCTACTCGGCGCGGGCGGCCACGGCACAGACCACGCGCGCGGCCCCCTGATGCTTCAGCGTACGGGCGGCCTCTCCCAACGTAACGCCGGTGGTCATGATGTCGTCCACCAGCAGCACCGCCTTGCCCGCCAGCCTTTCAGGCGAAGCGACGGCAAACGCTTTGGTGATGTTCTTGCGCCGGTCGGCCCTGCTGAGCGAGAATTGCGGCCCGGTGAACCGCGCGCGCGCCAGAATATCTGCCGCCACCGGCACGCCGAACGCCTTTCCCACTTCCGCCGCCAGCAGCCATGACTGGTTATACCCCCGTTGAAAAAGACGGCGGCGGTGCAACGGCACCGGAATCACCAGATCGATCCCTTCCACCGCCCCCACGCGGTGCAACGCGGCGCAGAGCAGCGGTCCCAGCGCCCCGGCCAGCCTTGTTTTGCCGCTGAATTTGTACCGGTGGATAAGCGTGCGCGTTTTTCCCTTGTAGCGCAACGCGGCAACCGCCGCGTCAAACGGCGGGGGGGAAATGCGGCAATCGCCACATAGCACAATGCCCGCGCCGGCGAGTTCCCCATCGATGGGAATGGCGCACTGGCGGCACGCATGGAGGCCGAGGGGCGAAAGCTCCGCCATGCAGGGGGTACAAACATCGAACAGTTCTCCGCCGGAGCCTTCCCTGCCGCAGACGGGACAGGTGGGGGGAAACACGGCATCCGCCGCGTGGCCGATAACCGCCACGGCCATCCGCCGTGCGGCGGTGGCGATGTCAATGAGCCGCAAGGAAATCCGCCACGGCGCGCAACACCCCCTCCGATGGCTTGAAAAATTCCAGACCGCAGGTGAGCAGGTTCCCCTTCCAGTCCACCCGGCGGACGACGCAGAGCATCTCCAGATTTTTCTTCTCGCCGCCGGTGGAAACGTTGAGGAAGATGTTCACACGGTCCCCCTTTTCCAGCTCGAGGGAGGTCTCGATCATCACCCCTTTTTCGCTTATGTCCAGAATGGTGCCGATACCGCTGCGGTCGGCGGCAAGCATGGTGTTATCCCTGCGCTTGAGCACCAGCGGCGTGGTGACCCGCATAAAACGGCGCTTCTGTTTTCTGACGACTTCGGGTTCCGGCTCCATCGGAAAGGAAAGGAGCAGGTGGGGGATTTTCTTTTGTAGCAGCTTGACCTTGAATGTCACCGGCTTGCCTTTTTGGGGAATCGCCCGCAGATAGCTTAAATCGTAATCGACCGGAATGCGCACCAGTCCGTCATCGGCGTGGCGTGCGCGGAAGAGGATATATTCCCCCAGGCGCGAGTCGAGAAGGTCGCCGCGATACTTGTGTTCGCCGAACTCGAAGTAAAGCTCTTTGGCGTTGTTGATGACATTTGTGGAGAAGGCGATTATCTTTTGGCGGGCTTCGTCCGCGTTGACGTTCGGTTTTCCAGAATCATTCTCGGCCATACCTCACCGTTCCTTTTGCAAAAACCCATCGCCACAGCGCAATGCTTTGTTGTCAGGATTATAGCAGAAAGCGCCCCGTAATCAGGGTCTTTGGGTGAAATTACAGACCGGATTGCGCCGGCGCGGATTCGATGCGGGCGGCGCGCGCCTGCTTGACCACCGCCGCCAGATGCCGCACCAGCGGCGGAAGATTCTCGCCGGTAACGGCGGAAATCGCGAAGATCGTGAAGCCCCGCTTCTCGAACATCGCACGCAACGAATCCAGCGGTTCGCGCTCATGCAACGAGTCGATCTTTGTCAGCACCACCACCTGCCGCTTGGCGAGCAGCGCGGGGTCGAACGCCTCTATCTCGTGCTCTATCACCTCGAAATCGTGGCTGATGCGGTCTACATCGGGATCGCTCACATCGACAAGATGGCACAACACGGAGGTGCGTTCGATATGCTTGAGGAACTGAATGCCAAGCCCCTTCCCCAGGTGCGCCCCTTCGATAAGCCCCGGCATGTCGGCCATCACATAGCTGTAGTCGTCGCTTTTCACCACGCCTATCTTGGGTGAAAGCGTGGTGAACGGGTAATCGGCGATCTTCGGTTTCGCCGCGGTGAGGCGCGAGATGAGCGTGCTCTTGCCGGCGTTCGGCAGGCCGATGATCCCCACATCCGCCAGCAGTTTCAGCTCGATGTGAAGCGATCTCTCCTCCCCCGGCATACCGGGCTGGGAGAAGCGCGGGGCCTGGAAGGTGGACGACTTGAAGAAGGCGTTCCCCTTGCCGCCGATCCCCCCTTTGGCGGCGATCCACCGCTGGCCGTGATCGGTGAGGTCGGCCAGCACCGCGCCGGTCTCGGCGTCCTTGAACATCGTGCCGGGCGGCACCGGGAGAATGAGCGTTTCGCCATCCGTGCCGTGCCTATCCTGCCCCATGCCGTAGCCGCCGTTCTCGGCGTCGAACTCCTTTTTATAGCGGAACTTCAGGAGGGTGCTCTCCCCCTGGTCGGCGACGAAGATGACGTCGCCCCCTTTGCCGCCATCGCCGCCATCGGGCCCGCCGCGCGGGACGTATATCTCCCGGCGGAAGCTGACGCTCCCCGCGCCGCCGTGGCCGGCCTTGATTTTTAGTTTTACCTCATCGATGAACATAGCAGAATAGTATACGGCAATTACCCCTGCGGCGAGTAGCTAAATCGGCGCGGTGAGTCAGTGCGTGGGGCGGCGGGTGGATAAAAACTCCCCCGCCGGGGCCGGTTTTTGGACTCATATCGTTACAGAATAACGGGTTGAGCGCTTTTGCGTAGTTTTGCTTCATGCATTTCGTGCAATAAAAGCAGGCGCACCAAAGACGACAACATTTCCAAAAACTCCAGTTGCTCCAAGTTTTTCTATTTTCCCAAGCGTGGTTGATTTTCCGCAACAGAATTTTCAACCGGAAACCCGGTTGGACGGCGGAAGCTACACCGGAATCTTTTGATGAATTTTTGTATCTACATAAGTATATGCGCAAGCAGGAAATATATTTAAGAATTTCCGTACCGCAGTACATGTTGATGCACCCAAGTACATAAAAAATAGCTTTTCGGCTGCGGCGGAAAAACCGAAAAGGAGATGATGCAAGTAGCGGGGTCAAAAAGAAGGGAGACGGGGGATAAAGACGCGGCAGAGGAATTTTTGTTATGAACAGAATGATGACTTCGATAGCGATGCTGGGATGGGCGGCGATGATTGGCAACGCCGCGATTGCATACGCGGATGAGGCGGAAGCCGGGAGCGGCGCGCGGATCATCACGGTCAATTTCGTCGGCGCGCGTTCGTCGGCGGTCGCCCTCCATTTCAAGGTGGACGGGAATGATGCCAGCGCGAAATCGGCCATCGTCTTGTTGGAGTCGCTGAAACGGAAAATGGCCGAGCAAGGGTTCGAGCGGTTGCATGCCGACGATGACTGGCAGGAGGTGGTTCACGGCTATGAGGTGTTCATCGTCGGCGATACCGGCTATTCAATGAAAACGCACACGCTGGAACGGCGCGAGGGGCACCTGCTGGCGCTGGTGGTGGAGAACGACAAGATGAACGCGGTCGTCGGCGCCCCCGCCAACGGGAGCGACTTGGGCTATCAGCAGATAGAGAAGATGGCCGACGAGATCATCAAGCTGCTGGTGAAGCACTCGTTTATTTGAAGTACCCAATGAATTGAGTACCCACTGGGCTTCCCGGTAGCGGCGACACTCATGTCGCCGATTGGCGCGATACGCCAAGGGAGAAAGAGAGCTTTGATAATATTTCTGGGTGCCGGGTCAAGCCCGGCATGACACCGCAAGCGCCGCCGCATATTTATTCCGCCGCTCCTAGATCAAGTGCGGAATGACAAGATATCGGTCTCTTGGGCCGACCTGCGCGACTACGGCATAAAAGCCCGAATATTGGAACAGATTGGGGTTGGAGGTGCCTTAGTCCCTCAACCGCGGGAATTTTACCAGCCGCCCCTTGAGCCTTTCCCTCTGCCCGCCCTTCCCCTGCCTCCGGCACGAGGTATCTTCCCTTCGCCAGATGATTCACTCTTAGGCAATATGACCGGTTCATCCGATGGCATTTTAAGTTGCACCCTCTGTTCCGGCGTCAACGTGGTGCGGATAGCCAGCATGTAATCAAGGCATATTTCAGCCAGCTCGCCACGGACCGCTTGCAACTCCTTGTTGGACGTATGGAGAATTTCCACGGCAGCTTCGCTTTTAAGCAATTCGTAAACTTTTGCTTTTTCCGCCCTGGTTTTTTCTTCAGCTTTTTTGATCAAATCATCATTAACTTTTGCAATGCCTTCGATTTGAGCCTTTTGTTCATCGGCCAAATTAACCCCTTCAAGCATTTTTGCCGGATCGAATTCGCAATTTCCATGCTGAACATAGCTCGGCGGCGCTTCGTCAACCGGCTTATCATCACCGGCATTTTTATCGTAAGCCTGTCCGGCTGCCGCCACGGCCACGGAATAAAACAGCGCCGCAAGAACGCAAACATATAATTTCTTCACGCTCTTCATTCCTGATCAAAACGTTCCACGGGTCCGCGATGGCGGTATTTTGCCTACGGCGTAACGATGGATGAGGACGTTGATGCCACAGAGGCCGTAACGGTGAAATAATACGTTTGCCCGCTCGTCAGTCCGGTTATCGTTGCCGATGTGGCCGGAGGCGCAACCGGAGGCCAGGCCGTTCCCGATGTGCCGAGATCCGTTCCCTGGCTGTAAAAGATGTTATATGAAGTTGCGCCCGTGAAAGCGGGCCAGCTTACGATAACCGTTCCGGCGGCGGTTCCCTGAATTACCGTTGCTGGTATAAAAGCCACCGCCGATGGCGTAGCGGAGACCGTAAGGGATTGAGGGCTTGACCCGCTGGAGGAAATGGCTACCACGATGAAATAATATGCCGTGCCGTCGGTAAGCCCGGTTATCACCGCCGACGTGGAATACGTGTTTACCTGGCCGGTAAAGTTTCCCGCGACGGGGGTTATGCCGCTATTCGTTCCGTAATATACGATGTAAGACGTTGCGCCGCTGGCGGCGGTCCAACTGACGTTGACCGCCCCGGTGCCCATCGGCGCGGCGGTAACTCCGGAGGGAGTTTGGGCGGATTGGTTTGTGTTGCCGCAAGAGGAAATCCCGGCAATAAACATCAGAACGATAAATCCGCTTAAAAGTTTCTTCAAATACATTTTTTCACCCGTTGACCAGTAGTTTTTCTTAAAGACCCGCTTTGCCAACACCACCTTTTTGAACTTCACCTGTATTAGACGCGGCCACGGGTTTGCCGGTTCGAATATATTTTATCCACCAATAAATTACGATATCGTGGTTAAGGCGGAAAAAAAGCCCAATATGATAGACTGCGCCAGTCATGAATAATCCTCATGTAAACCGGAAGAAAGGCGCCAGAATAGCCGCCGCGCTTATCATGCTGACCGGTTTGGGCATCTCCGCGCTGATTTATTTAAGGGCGGAAAGTGATCCGCACGGCGGAATTTCCGGCGAGTTCGCACTGGAAGAATCAATGCGGGATTCCAAGAGATACGTCCACGACCTGGAGGTCTATGGCGGAAAAGCAAATATTATAGCCAGCGACTTCGCCCGCTGGTTTTCCGGGTTATGGCAGGGAACGCAGCTGGCCTTTACCATCGCGGCGTTAACAATTTTTATCAGCGTTGCCATTTTGGTTGTTGACGACATCTTTAATATCGGCCCGCCTCCGCCCGATTCAGGCGACGGCAAGAGCTGATGTTCCCGCCGGGAAAATAGCTCTTTAGGTAGGTACGGACTTTTTCTGTACATTGGCGCGCAAGCGCCAAGAGTGGTCATGCCTTGCGGCATGATGTACCCGATGAATTGGGTACCCACCGGGGAATCCGGAAAATGGTAATATCTCCGCGATGGCACCCTATATCACCGCTGTTATCGTGGCCGCCGCGGCGTTGGCGGCGCGGCTCCCCTTCCTGCGTTTCCCCATGGACGAGGATTTTGCCTACTACACCTACCGGGCACGGTTCGCGGCGGAGGGGATACGGTGGAAAAAAGACTCCTTCCTCATCTACCCGGCGTGGAAGATACACCTGCTGGACGCCATTTACGGCGGCGACCCGGCCAGCGGCGTTAGGCGTATCCGCATCTTCCTTGCGCTGATGCACACGGCCACTTCGCTGGCGGTCTGCTTCATCACCGCCAATCTTACCGGCGTCCTATTCGCCGGGGCGGCGGCGGGTTTGCTTTACGCCCTGTTCGCAACGGCACCATCGCTGGTGCCAAACTCGGTGAACATGGAGCAGATATACCTCCCCTTCCTGCTCATCGGGATGTACCTGCTGATGCGCGGGGAATTCGCGCTGGCCGGCCTCTTCTTCGGGCTGGCGACCATCCCCAAGATCGCGGCGGGGCTGTACATACCGCTGATGTCGCTGGCGGCGTGGTGGCAGTTCGGCCTTGCGGGGGGGGCCGTCTTCGCGGCGGCGGCGGCGGTGGTCGGCTTCGGCTCGCGCGCGCTGGATATGCGGCTGGGCTACCTCGACGCCGAGGCGAAGCGGCAGTACGCCACGCGCTACGCCGTGGCGGTGCGGCTGGGCGGGTTGAAACGGCGCTACGGCAGCATCGCGGCGGACATCAAAGCCGTCCTGCGCGAAACAATGCCCACATGGATGGTGGGCCTGCCCGCGGTCGCCTTCCTGCCGATGCATCCGCAGTCCGTGTTGCTGGCGGTTTTTCTGTTGACGACATTCCTCACCCCCGTGTTCCAGCAGGGGTACTCGCGCTACCACTACCTGCCGATCGTGGCGGTGATGGCCTGCGCATCCGGTTTCGGCCTCGTCAACGCCGGAATCTTTTTTCCCGGCGCGCTGTCGCTGACGATCATCGCCGCGCTGCTGCAATTCGACCGGATGAAGGCGTTTTACCTGAAGCCGCTGGCCCCTTCCACTCTGGCGCAATACGATAAATGGGATCAGTACCTTTTCCTCCCCCGGCTGGGGCGGGCGCTGGGGCGATTGATCCGGATGCGCGGCGAGCGGGGGCGGATGTTCGTCTGGGGAAACTACACGCAGATGTATCATCACGCGGGACTGCCCGCCGCCGATTCGTTCATCCACTACGCCGTGGGGCCGTGGAACGACGAGCGTTTGGCGGGATATTACGACACGGTGATCGGCGGCCTGCTGCATCACAAGCCGGTCTATCTGGTAAAAGCGTTTCCCAACCTCGACATGGGGCTGCTGGAAGAGATCACCGGCCTGAAATACCGGCTTGTCACCACCGCCTTCGCCCGTTTTCCCGTCTACCGGCTGGAGACGGCGCGCGCGCCGGAGGCCGACCCCATGGCGCTGCCGTGGGAAAAAAAGCTACGGCTGTTTGAAAAGCTGACGGCGGGGGAGAACATGCCGGGGGTGGACCGGACCGACATGGAGGCGGGGGCCATCCGCCGCGCGATTAAAGAATGCCGCAAGGCGATCCGAATAAGCAGTGGCGATGCCCCGGCGCTGTACTACCTCGACGCGCTGTACGGCGCGGCGGGGATGGCGGCGGAGGGAACCGCCTACTTTGAAAAACTGCTCGCGCGGAACCGCCGGACGCGGCACGTGCGGCTGATACTGGCGCGCCGCGCGATGGCCGAAGGGAATATGGATCATGCTTCGTTCCTCATCGCCGAGGAGGCGGCCCTCTTCCGCCCCAACCGCGACACGGAATTTATGAAAGCCAACTGGTACGAACAGAAAGGGGAACACCGGTATGCCGGGGAAATTTTTTGGAAACTGGTGGAGCGCGAGCCGGAGAACCCGGAATTCGTCCTGCGCCTGGCAGTGAATATGGAAAAAGCGGGGGAAGCGGCAAACGCCCGCACCATTTATAACGAGACGTGGAAACTGGCCACCGGCGCGGGACAAGGCTGGATACGGCTGAAGGCCGCCGAGGGGCTGGCGCGGCTGGATAACAAGCCGCTATCACTCGTGTTGATGGAGCTTGTGGGGGATGCGGAAGCGGACGAAACGATCCGCTATGCGCTCGGCTCGGCCCATGACCGCGAAGGGGAAAAGGACAAAGCGGAAGAGATATTCCGCGGGCTGGCCCACCATGCGCGGTTTGCCGCCGTGCGCGGCGGGGCGCTCTACCGGCTGGCGCTATCTGCGCACGGCGATGAACGGAAGCGGCGGCTGGCAGAGTGCCTCAGGTATGCGCCCAATCACCGCGCGGCCAAAAAACTGCTGGAAGAGCCATAAGATGTTTATTTTAACCACAGAGACACAAGAGACACAGAAGGGGAGGTTTTTCTCTGTGGCTCCGTGCCTCTGTGGTTATTCTTCATTCCCATACCTATATTGTTATGAGACTGTCAACAAATGAAGCGTAAAGGGAAAAAGATCGCCATCTTCGGCACCGAGCCGGTGACCGGCAACATCGGCGGGCTGGGGATACGCCAGCTTGAGGCGGCCCGCCTGCTGCACCGCCGCGGATTCAATGTGCGGCTCATCACCCCCTACCCCGTGACGGCGCACAACGAGCCGTTCACGGTGGAACACCGCCACGTATTCCGTGATCCGGCCCTGGCGGACGAACCGCTGCGCTGGGCCGACGCCGTCTACGCCAGCCAGCCCACCCCCATCTTCGGGCAAAAGTGCGCCGCGCTCGGCGTGCCGGTGGTGGTGGACCTGCTGGCGCTCCTCTACTTCGAGGAGCTTGAGCACTTCCCCGTCAAGAAGATGAACGCGGCGCAGCAGGCCGGGCATTTCGCGGGGCGCATCGCCCGCATCGCATCGCAGTTGGAGATGGGCGACTTCTTCCTTGCCGCCAGCGAGCGCGAGCGCGACTACTACCTCGGCATCCTGACACAACTGGGCAAGCTGCGGCCCGACCTCTACCACAAAGACCCGCTCTTCAATTCGGTTATCGGCGTGGCTCCCTTCGGCATCCCGTCGCGCGAGCCGAAGCGCGGCGAAGACATGTTCCGGGGAAAAATCCCCGGCGTGGGAAAAAAGGATTTCATCATCGTCTGGGGCGGCTCGCTCTGGAACTGGTACGATTGCATCACGCCGGTCAAGGCCATGAAACGCCTGTTGAAGACGTGCCCGAAGGCAAAGCTGGTATTCGCCGGACACAAGCACCCCGCCACCGGCAAGCCGACCGAGGCGTACGGCGAAGTGATGCGCTACGTCACGCGCGAAAAGCTGCTGGGCAGGAACGTGTTCTTCCACGCCGAATGGGTGCCGTACGAAGAGCACGAGTACTACCTCACCGAGGCCGACGCGGGCATCGCCACATTCCGCGATCACATCGAGAACCGCTTTTCATTCCGCATCCGCGTGGCGGACTACCTCTGGGGCAACCTACCGGTGCTCACCAATCCCGGCAACACCTTAAGCGGATTTATCGAGGATAACGGGCTGGGGCATATCTTTCCGTTCGGCGACGACAAGGCGCTGGCGGAGCGGATCGCCCATATGGCCTCGCACCCCGCCGGGAACAAAGCAATGAGAAGCCGGATCAAGGAAGCGAAGAAGGCATTCCACTGGGAACGGGCATTGAAGCCGCTGGTGGACTTCTGCAAAAATCCAAAAAAGAAACCGTCCATTTTCAGCGATGCGCCGCCGCAGCTTTCCTTTTACGAGCTGAACCGCGCCGCGCCCAAGAGGATACTTTTCCTCCGCAGTTCGCCGATGGAGCACACCGCCGACGGATTTTCGGCCCTGCGCCGCCTCTATCCCGATGCCGCCATCGACATCGTGTTGCAGCCGGGGGTGGATGCCGCCCCGTTCGGCGGCGCGGCGAAGGTGATACGGCTGGGACAAAACGGATTTTCCAACGCTGATGCGCTGAAGATAAAAGGGAGATACGATCTGCTGGTCTGCTGCTTCAACACAAATGATCTGCTTTTTTATGAAAACGTCACCGCCTTCGCCGCCCGCACAAAGGCCAAGGCGTTCTGGGCCTTCAACGTCGACTACCGCTTCATCGACATCAAAGGGCTTGTCCGTATTGCTCCGGAAAAAGGAAAGAAAGAGCATAAACGCTTCAAGGCGGCGCTTGGCGAAGCGAACCGAAAATACGGAAAAATGCTCAAGCGTCTGGCATAAGCGATGGAGCCGGTTTTTTTTGGCGCGGTTGCAGCCTATGTATTTCTTGCCTTAAATGTCCGCCAATTATCGATTCCTGCATTGATATTGTCCCATGCCTGGGTGGCGCGGACACTCTTGTCCGCGTTGTGCCCGTAAGGGCACAAGCGTTTTATTGCCGCGTGTGTATTGCGCGCCCTGCCGGACGCGCCACGGGCAGGAGTGCCCGTGCCACCAACGGGGGAATTTGGTGGAAAATTTCCCGAAGGGCCTGTTTTAAAACCGGGCTACGCAGAGGGGGGGATGAGGAAGCCGAGGAGATCGAGGACGAGGCCGAAATCCTTGATGCCGAGCAGCGTTTTGTGCTGCGGGTGGGCCGGGGTGATATACGCGAGGTAATGCGGATAGAGGAGATTTTGCATTTTTCCGGTGTCCAGCGCCACGCCGGCCGCGGCCGCCGCTTCCAGGGTTTCGGCCACCAGCGCCGCGGTGCTGTGATCCTTGTCGGCGCAGGTGAGCGCGGCATGGTGCTCAAGCCAGGCGGTCATGTTTTCGGCGAGGCGCGTATGGTCGAGGGTCAGGCCCCACCGCACCGCCTCTGAAATAATGGATGCCATCGCCGCATGGTCGGCGGTGGAAGCGGTGCTGGCGAACAGCCTGCCGATCTGCCTTTCATATACATACCGCGCGGCGATCCTGAATTCGGCCGGCACCGGCACGTTGATGCTGGCGTGGAAATCCATCAGCGCGCGATTCGCGTTGAACAGCGATTCGTAGGTCTCGGCGAACTGGTTGAGATGCGGGGCGATCAACTGCTCCATCATGCGGCGGCGCTGGTCGTTGAACAACGCGGTCACCGTGTAGTTGGTCTGCCCGAAATATTTTTCCACCGTGCGGATCAGTTCGGGGATGGACCGGCGGTGATACGCCTGTACCACATCTTCCTTGGCGGCCTGATAATCGGCGGTCTCGAAAAACGGATGGATGAAGCAGTTGAAATCGTGCATGCCGAAATGAAGCAGGCAAAAGGTGAGCTTCCGCTGTTCGAGGGTGTACAGGTTGCGGATATCCAGTATGCCGGTCATCAGCGCCGATTCCAGATAGGTCTCGCGCGCGCGGTCATGCAATTCCACCCGGTAGCAATACACCTCCCGCAGCCCCTCCCGCGCGGGGCTGAGCGAATCGGTGATGATGGCGTGCGCCGCCATCCGCATCGGGTTCAGCCGCATCGGCACGATGGCACGGCGGTATATCTCGGCCCCGGTGCCCTGCTTGCGGATGTTGCTTTGGGCCTTCTCCAGTATCTTTATGAACTCCCCTTCCAGCGGCTTGAGCGAAAGCTCCTGCGCCAGATCAATGGCGCGGGCGGCATATTTGAGTATCTGCGTCGATTCAAGGCCCCCAACGTCGCTGAAGAACCAGCCGCAGGAGGTGTACATCCGCATCGCCATTTTCTGCATTTCGAGGTGCTTGAGCGCCATCACCACCTGCTCGTCGGAAAGCGGCGTCTTCTGGTGGCGGGTGAAGAACCCCTTGATGCGGTCGTCGCTCCGCTTGAGGTTCACTTCGATGTAATCGTTGCGCGCCTCCCACGGATCGATGAAGAGGCGGCCCAGCCCCTCTTCGTAAACGGCGTCCACCGTCTTCTTGAGGTGGTTCAACGCCTCGCGCAGCGGCGCGCGCCATTTCTGGTTCCACCCCGCCTCGCCGCCGGTGTTGCAGCCGCAGTCGCTCCGCCACCGTTCCACGCCGTGCATGCAGCTCCACGAACTGTTGGGAACGATATCGGCCTCCCATTGCGGGGGGTTGCCGTCAAGATATTGGCTGTAGTTGACGATCGCCACATCGGGGCGGCTCTCCAGCGCCGCCAGCGCCGAAACCAGCGCCATCTCGCCGAACTTGTGGTGGTGGCCGTAGGATTCGCCGTCGGTCGCCACATGCACCAGTTGCGGCTCTTTTGCCGCTTCCGGCGTGAAGCGGCCCAACAGCATGTCCGCCATCGCCACGCCGTTGTACAACGCCCCTTCAAAGGCGATGCTGTGCGCGGCGTCGCCATCATAAAAAAAGAGGACGATCTCGTGCTTGTCGTCAGGCCGGTAGAGATAGGGGCGGCGCGTGTCGGGATTGCCGTGCACATCGGCCCAGGGGACGATGCCGGGGCCTTTGAGCGGGCGGACGCGCCGCGCCTGCCGGGGGGAGAGAATGGTGAATTTGATGCCGTGCGCGGCGGCGATGGCAAGGCTTTCGGCGTCCACCGCCGTTTCGGCAAACCATATCCCCTCCGGCTTGCGGCCGAAACGGAATTCAAAATCCTTTATCCCCCAGATGATCTGGGTCTCCTTGTCGCGGCGGCTGTTGAGCGGCATAATGGAGTGGTTGTACACCTGCGCGAGGGCGTTGCCGTGGCCGTTGCGGGTGCGGATGCTGGTGCGGTCCGCCTCAAGTATTTTGTGGTACGTTTCCGGATCGTGCCGTTCCATCCATGAAAGGAGGGTGGGGCCGAAATTGAAGCTTATTTTTTCGTAATTGCTGACGATGGCCGCGATCTTGCCCCCGGCGCCGAGGATGCGGGCGGCGGTGTTGGGCGCGTAGCATTCTTTGGTTATCCGCTGGTTCCAATCATGAAACGGGGCGGCCGATTCCTCGGTTTCCACCTCTTCCAGCCAGGGATTTTCCCGCGGCGGCTGGTAAAAGTGGGCGTGAATGCAGATAAATTTATCGGCCATGCCCGGATTGTATACCGTTGCGGGAAACATGGCAATTTCATTACACTCGGATTGCAGAAGGGTTTGATAAGCGGGTATTTAGAAATTGCCGGCAAACGCCGATAGGTACCCTATGAGGAGGATTTGCGCGCTGGTGCTTTGTCTTACCCTGCTTATGGCGGGAGAGACGCGCGCCACCATTTTGGCCATTGATCAAGAAGTGAAAAAAGAGAACCGCCTCCGCAAAAAGGGGGTTATTTTTCCGGTGTTGAACCAAAGCGGCCGGAACATCGCCCAGATTTTCGGGTGGGTTTACGGGTACGAGGAGAAACGCCCGTACAAGTTCCGGCTGGTGGCCAACCCCAACAAACCGGCGGTGCGGATCACCCCCGGCCCCCACCAGCCGGGGAAAACCGCCCTTTACTGGTTCGAGGTGCCGGCGTATCATCTGAAGATGAAAAAATTCGGCGTGGTGGTGTATGACGCATCGGTCAGCTTTGAACGGTAGGCGGCTGATGCGGCATATTCTCTGTTTTCTTCTGATAGGCGTGATGCCGCTGGCCGCATTCGCCGCGGAGCCGAAGGCGAAACCGGAGGCTCCCGCCGCTGAACATGCTATAAAAACCGTGGCTCCAGAAGGGAAAGTGGCCGAGCCAGCCGCCGCGAAAACCCCAGCCGTAAAACCTGATACGGCAGCCACTCCGGCAGCCCCGGCCGCCAAGCCTGAACCAGCGGCCGCCGCACAACAACCCGCCGCGCCGACGCACGATAACAAGGTGGATTACCTTTCGCTCCCCACCGGCGCGGAGTGGGAGCATTTTAACGCCACCTATCCCGGATTCGCCGATAAAACCGCCGGCGGCTTCTTTGATCTGGAGCAAAAAGCAAAGACCGATTTCAAGCTCACGATAAAGCGCCCCCGCGGGTTCGACGGCTTTGACCGCTTCATCCGCCGCATGCCGGCCACCATCGCCGCGTTGGGCGGAACGGAGCGGTGCGGCAAGCCGGTGGAAGGAATATTCCTGGCCGTTCCGCACAAAGGGGGCGACCGCCGCGTTCTGTACAGCTACCGCTACCTCATCTGCGCCGACGACGCGCTGGTTTCGCCCGTCCGCTTCCTCGACAAGTACATGGAGAAATACGGCCTGTACGACGTGAAGGATTTTGACCGGAACGAACACATCTACTACGGTGTGCAGGGACGCTACGAAGTGCGGGTGCGGCCGGTGAAGGAAGGGAAGGTCGCCGCGCTGGAGATCGGCGTGGCCGATAACGCCGTGTTCATCGAGGCGTACAAAGCGTGGCGCGCCCGCCTGCGCGGCGCCGAAGAATCGGTAAAAGAGAAGTTCTAAGGTCCCTCCCCCCTCGTGGGTACCCAACTTATTGGGTACATCTTGCACCGTTAAACCACTGAGACACAGAGGCACAGAGGGCGCTGGTGGGACGGATTTGTAGGGGCGGGTTTCAAACCCGCCCCTACCTGTCCGTCATTGGCCCGCAAGGGCCAACACTCTCTTGGCGCTCACGCGCCAACGTCACACAAGAATGTGTGACCTACCGGGAGAGGGGCTAATCGGCGGCAAGAGTGCCGCCGCTACCGGGAAGCCGCAGCATGCGGTAGAATAGCCCGCATGACGGTCATCAATAACATTGAAAAACTCACCGACCTGCTGCTGCGCCAAAAGGCGATCACCGCCGCGCAGAGCGAGCACATCCGCCGTGCGTGGGAACAGCGGGGGCGTCACCGCCGCCGGAGCGAGAAAGACAAAATACCCAAATCGCCGACCCCCTTTATCGCATCCCTTAATTTCAGCGCCAACGGAAAACCGCTGGACGAAGAGGCGATCACGCGGGCCGTGGCGCGGGAATTCGGCCTGCCATTCCGCCGCATCGACCCGCTGGAGCTGGACGGCAACGTGGTGGCCGGAACCATCACCCGCCCCTTCGCCCTGCGGCACATGGTGGTGCCGCTGGAAAAAGCCGAGGGGGAACTGACCGTCGCCATGGCCGACCCGGAGACGGGAGAGGCGCTGGAACAGATCAAGCGGCTTTCGGGCCTTTCCATAAACAAGGTGATGGCGGCGCGCGGCGACATCGAACGGACCATCAACCAGTTCTACGGTTTCCGCACCACCATGCGGGAGGCGGAAAAAGGGATCTCCGCCAGCGCGGCGCTTTCGGACCTGGAGCAGCTGAGCCACCTTAAATCGGAAGAAGAGATCAGCTCGTCGGACAAGCATATCCAGAACGCGGTTGAATTGATCCTCCACTACGCGTTGACCAACCGCGCCAGCGACATCCATCTGGAGCCGAAGCGGGAGGAGACCCTGGTGCGGATGCGCATCGACGGCGCGCTGAACGAAACGCAACGGATGCCGCGCGCGGTGCATGGCGCGGTGCTATCGCGCATCAAGATATTGGCCCGGCTGGACGTATCGGAAAAACGCCGCCCGCAGGACGGCCGCATCAAAGTGCAAAAGGAAGGCAAGGAAAGCGAGATGCGCGTCTCCATCCTCCCCACCGTGTTCGGCGAAAAAGCGGTCATCCGTATCTTCGACGCCGAGATGGCCCTGCGCGGATTGGGCGCCCTCGGCCTCTATCCCGAAGAGCTGGAACGCTATCAACGCTTCCTGGCCCGCCCCCACGGCGTCATCCTCGTCACCGGCCCCACCGGATCGGGCAAAACAAACACGCTGTACTCATCGCTTAAATATGTCGAATCGCCCGACCGCAACATCGTCACCATCGAAGACCCGGTGGAAATGGTGGTGCCGGAGTTCAACCAGGTGGCGGTACAGCCGGTCATCGATTTCACCTTCGCCGCGGCCCTGCGCGCCATTTTGCGGCAGGACCCGGACGTCATCATGATAGGCGAAATACGCGATCACGAGACGGCCCAGAACGCGGTGCAGGCGGCGCTCACCGGCCACCTCGTCCTTTCCACCCTGCACACCAACGACACCGCGTCGTCGCTGACCCGCCTGTACGACCTCGGCATCGAGCCATATCTGGTGAAAAGCTCGCTCATCGGCGTGGTGGCGCAACGGCTGGTGCGGACGATCTGCCCCCGCTGCATCGCCGATGCCGGACATACCGCCGACGAGCTCAAATCCCTCGGCCTTGCCGCCAACGGCCCGATGCGCCTGAAGAAAGGGACGGGCTGCGACCACTGCCGCAACACCGGCTATTACGGGCGCACGGGCGTTCACGAAGTGCTGGAGGTGACCGAGGAGATACGCCACCTCATCGACGGCAAAACCCCCGACACGGCAATCAAGGAGATAGCCCGTAAGGCCGGGATGAGAACGCTGAAGGAAAACGCCGCGCGCAAAATGGCCGAGGGGATCACCACCTTCGAGGAAGTGCTGCGCCTTACCGCCGTGTGATCCGCAGCGGGGGCCGCGTTCCGCAATTCGGCTTCAGTAAGGTAGAATGGACACACACTAATTGGAGGTGCCCTGTGAAAAGATACATTGCCGCCATTTGCCTTGTGGCATCCCTTATCGCCGCTCCGGCATGGGCGGAGGATTTTTCGCTGGGGGCCGAAGCCGAATCCGGTGAAAACCAAAAACCCAACACCGATCTTACGTTCGTGAAAAACCGGCATGGCGCGGCGTTGTACCTCATGCTGGGGAACAACTCCCTCGATCTCAATGCGCTCAACAGCCGCTTGGCGGCCAACGGCTATTCCACCGTCGAGAAGAATTTCGTCATGTTCGGCATCGGCGGCCACGTGGTGATGGATGAGTGGATCGTCGGCGGCGAAGTACACGGGATGAACCAGCAAAAAATCTCCAGCGGCGCCTACGACCTTTATGTGAACGGCGGCTATTTCCTGATAAACGCCGGTTATGTGGTGCGCCGTACCGACAGCTACATGATCTACCCAATGGCGGGGATCGGCCTCGGCACGCTCACGCTCAACATACAGTCCACCGCCTCCTCCACCTTCGATCAGACGCTGGCGAATCCAAAAAACGGCGCGCTGCTCACGCACGCCTCGGCCGTTTTTAATATCGCCCTTGCGGCGGACGGGCTGACGCCGGTCATCCATGCGGGAAACAGCTTTCATATGCCGTTTACGTTCGGCTTCCGCGCCGGGTATCTTTATTCCACCCCCATCGGCGGGTGGAAAAACATGCAAGGAGACGCCAACGGCGGCCCTGACCTTTCTTTCACCGGCCCTTACCTTCAGATTATTGTGGGCCTTGGTTTTATGATAGGCTAGCCGCCCCGGATCGCCCGCCGCGATCCGCGCCAACACAACCATGGAAGAGATAAAACAACCGCCCGCGAACAGCGGCAGGAAAACGGTCATCCTCAAAATCGCCGCGGTCTTCGCCATCGCGGGGGCGGCATGGGGCGGCTGGTGGTGGACCACCGGCCGGTTTTTTGAATATACCGACGACGCCTACGTGGCCGGCAATCTGGTATCCATCACGCCGCAGGCCGGCGGCACGGTGACAGCCATCCTGGCCGATAACACCGATTTCGTGAAGGAGGGGGATACCTTGATCCGGATGGACGCCACCGACGCGAAGATCGCCCTTGAAAAAGCGGAGAGCGAACTGGCCGTGGCCGTGACCCAGGCGGGAAATGCGCTGGAAGGGGTGAAAACCCGCGTGTCGCGCCTGGCCATGCGCGAGGCGGACGTGGAGAAGGCGAAAAGCGACTACGAGCGGCGCAAACAGCTGTTCGGCGACCACGCCATCACGCAAGAGGCGATTGACCACTCGCGCATAGCGTACGAAAACGCCCAGACCGCCGCCGCCGCCGCGCGGCACGAGCTGGCCGAGGCCCAGATCACCGCCGCGGGGAGCCGTGCCGAAGACAACCCCCAGGTGGCCCTGGCCAAAACAAAAGTGCGCGAAGCATATGTGGCATTACAGCGGATGAACCTGCGCGCCCCGGTGAGCGGCTATGTGGCGCGCCGCGCCGTGCAGCTGGGGGAAAGGGCCATCCCCGGCAAACCGCTCATGGCGGTGGTGCCGGTTGACGGGTTGAGCGCGGAAGCGAACTTCAAGGAGAACCAGCTGAAACATATGCGGGCGGGCCAGCCGGTGGAGATCGTTTCGGATATATACGGCAAGGGGGTGCGGTTCCACGGCACGGTGGTGGGGATCGGCGCGGGAACCGGCTCGGTCTTTTCGATCCTCCCGGCGCAAAACGCCACCGGCAACTGGATCAAGGTGGTGCAACGCGTGCCGGTAAAAATATCGATCCCGCCGGAAGAGCTGAAGAAGAACCCGCTGGTGGTGGGGCTTTCGCTCGCCGTTACCGTGGACATTCACGAAAACGGCGGCAGCCCGCTGAAACCCGGAACCGCCAAACATACTCTTTCGACCGCCGTGTATGACGCGGAAGAGGCGGGAGCCGACGAACTGATAGCCGAGATCATCGCAAAAAACCTGAAGACGGCCCAGGCGGCGAGACGCTGACCGTGCAGCCGCAGGCGGCTCCGCAACATCCCTACCTCACCGGCGCGCCGCTTGCCATCGCCACCGTTTCGCTGGCGCTGGCGACCTTTATGAACGTGCTGGACACCACCATCGCCAATGTCTCCATCCCCCACATCGCGGGCGACCTTTCGGTCAGCCCCAACCAGGGAACGTGGATCATCACTTCGTACGCCGTGGCCACCGCCATCGTCGTGCCGCTCTCCGGGTGGCTGGCGCGCCGGTTCGGCGAGGTGCGGCTGTTCGTCACCTGCACGATCCTTTTCAGCCTCGCCTCGGCGCTCTGCGGGCTGGCCCCCACGTTCGACTCGCTGGTGAATTTCCGCGCCCTGCAAGGAGCCGTGGCGGGGCCGATGATCCCCATCTCGCAGGCGCTGCTGCTGAAATGCTACCCGCCCGAAAAAAAAGGGATGGCGCTCGGCTTTTGGTCCATCACCACGGTGGTAGCGCCGATCATCGGCCCGATCATGGGGGGATGGATCACCGATAACCACGGGTGGGAATGGATTTTTTACATCAACGTGCCGGTCGGTTTCGCCTGCGCCTACATCACATGGAACGTCCTCAAGGAACGCGAGACAACCATCGTCAAACAGCCGGTGGACAAGGTGGGGCTGGCGCTGCTGGCCATATGGGTCGGCTGTCTTCAGCTCTGCCTCGACGGCGGGCAGCAGGAAGACTGGTTCGATTCCCCCAGGATAACCGCGCTGGCGGTTACGGCATTCGCCGGTTTCGTCTTTTTCATCGCGTGGGAGCTGATGGAGAAGCACCCGATCGTCGATCTGGCGCTTTTCAGGAACCGGAATTACACCGTGGCGACCGCCGCCCTCAGCCTGGGCTACATGGCCTTTTTCGGCAACGCGGTGCTGATACCGCTCTGGCTGCAAACGCAGATGGGGTATACCGCGCTCTGGGCGGGGCTGGCCAGCGCCCCCATCGGCGTGTTCACGCTCATCCTCACCCCCATCGTGGCGAACAACCTCCACCGCGCCGACCTGCGGTGGATAGCGACCTTCGCCTTTTCCGTCTTTGCGATGACCAGTTTCTGGCAGGCGTCGTTCAATACCGAGATCACCTTCGGGGGGGTGGCGCTCCCCCGGCTGATGCAGGGAATAGGAATGGCCTGCTTCTTCGTGCCGATGACCACCATCTCGCTTTCCCACGTGCCGCACGACAAAGTGGCCAGCGCGGCGGGCATGACGAACTTCGTGCGGATACTGGGCGGCAGCTTCGGCACCTCACTGGTAATCACGCTGTGGGGCGACCGCATCAGCCACCACCGGACGATGCTGGCCCAAAACATCTCGCCGTACAATCCGTCGTGGAACTACATGCAGGATAAAATGGAGGGTGTGGGAATGGGGCTGGACGGGGCGCTGCAAACCGTCTCGCGCATAGTCGACCGGCAAGCGGTGATGTTGGCGACGGACGACCTTTTTTTTCTCACCGGCGTTGTATTCACCATCCTCATCGGATTCACCTGGTTCAGCCAGCGGGTGCGGGTTCCCGCAAAAAAGTAACGGCCGCCAGCGAAAGC
>JAHFEJ010000116.1 GCA_023248535.1 Nitrospinales bacterium
CTCTTAACTCCCTTTAATGGCTTAAAGAGCCGGGGGATGAACCCCCTCTCGACCCCCTGTATTTTGTGTTATTGGCGCGGATGCCGAATGGGGTGTATAAATATTAATGGTGCTGGGGGGATGATGCTGGTATGGTGCTGGGGGGATGATGCTGGTGTTGAGGGTGTAGGCGGGGGTGGTGCTGATAGGTTGTGGGATAATGCTATTGACAAACCGCCCATGTTGACAACGGTTCCGGCCTTGGTAACATAAAATGCAGGAAACGGGAGGAATACGATGACCGCCTATCAACCCGCCGCATGCCAGCCGGGCATCCTGAAAGAAGACGGAGGCGCCGGCCTTTTTCTGGTGCTGAACGCCGTATCGAAAAACGGGGTCTCCCGAAAAACCGCGGGGCTGCCCGCGATCACGGACGCTATCTCCGCCATGGACGCCGCCGCCGGGCTTACCTGCGTGGTGGCGTACGGGGCCGCGATGTGGGACGCCATCGGCAACGGCACTCGGCCGAAAGGGTTGCGGCCGTTCAAAACGGTGAGCGGCCCCAAACTGTCGGCGCCGGCCACCGGCGGCGATATCCTGCTGCATATCAACTCCGCCCGGCACGACCTCAATTTCGAATTGGCCCGCGCGCTGCTCGCCCATTTCGGCGATACGGTTATCGTGATGGAATCAGTGCGGTGCTTTGTCTATATGGATTCCCGCGATATGACAGGCTTTATCGACGGTACCGCCAATCCGAAAGAAGACGGCGAACGGAGGGAGGCCGCGCTGATAGGCGCCGAAGACCCGGCCTTCGCGGGGGGAAGCTATGTGTTGACCCAGCGGTATGTGCATAACCTCGCCGCATGGGAAAAGCTCTCCGTGCACGAACAGGAGATGCGCATCGGGCGCAGGAAAAAAGACAGTGAAGAACTGCCCGAGGGGATAAAACCGCCCACGGCGCATATCAGCCGCGTTGAAATCAAAAAGGACGGCCAGGAATTGAAGATAGTCCGCCACAGCATGCCCTATGGCCGGCCGGGGGGAGATGCGGGGCTGTTCTTCATCGCCTATGCCCGCGATCCGGGGATATTTGAATCGATGCTTGCGGCCATGTTCGGCGCCGCCGGCGATGGGCGGCACGATCATTTGATGGATTTTACCAGCCCCGTAAGCGGTGCGTTTTTCTTTGCGCCCCCGTTGAAAATGCTGGCGGCCATCCGCTGAACCCCGCCCGGACATCGCGCCGGACAAATAAGGCATCTTCCACTGTACCGGGGGACACCCGCGCCACGGCATAACCCTTGACAAGCACCAATAAAGGGATAGATTAGAAGGTAGATAAGGTCTTATTAATCCTTAATGGTTTTTGTGAAACATGATCGTAAACGGTGAAGTTGATACGAAGGATGCTCCCGGAACATCCTTAAAGAAGGCTTGTATGAGTTTTCAACTTACGTACGGAACCGCCATCGCGCCCCCGCTGGCCGGATGGCCGTCCGCGCCGGATACCGGCGGCAACGAAACGGGAAAAATTCTCAGCATTTCCGTTTCAGGAAACGCTGTTATTGCCCGTCAGTTTATTACTCACAAACCGGAAGCGTATTTCGGCCCAAAGAAGAGATACGTTTCCACAATGGAGGATCGCTTACCCCTTACGTGCGGCTGATCCCCTTTTTGCCGGTCTTTATCAAATTACCGGCATGTAGGGAATATTAAAGCCTGCGCACGGGGGATCTTCGCACAAACGAAACGTTGAATATATTGGAGGCTGTCATGTCCACCGTAACTTACATTCTGGCGAATATCGCCAGGAAGAACGCTTATTTGCTCGGCATATTTGCCGCCGCCCTTCTTATGATGGCGGTTCCGGGCATATCCCCGGCCGTCGAAAAGGCCGAAATGCCGCCGGCGCACCACCCGAAAGACTTCGTAGTGTCCGTGGATCCGAAAAGCGCCAAAATGATCGGACCGTCCACGGTGCAACAGATCACCGATTTCTTTGACTACGCGGATAACGCGATAAAGACCAAGGACCTCAATGCGCTATCCAGCCTGTATTCCGAGAAGTATGTCGATGGCAATCACACGAAAGCCGACGTCATTCAGGCCTGGAAAAGGCTGTTCGCCGAATTCGACGACTTCTCCATGACGCATAACCTGCGCTTCATCACCACGGACCCCAACAGCACCATGATGATAGTGGAATGCAGCGGCATTCTTATGGCCAAACCCAGAACGGATCAAATCCTGCGGGCGCTTGACCACTGGATGAACCTGCAACATGTCCTGGTGAAGGAAGACAAGAGATGGAAAATAATCGGCACCGGCGGAACCGAGGAAAAACGGTTCTGGTTCGACAAGCCGATGCACCCGCTTTTCTAGCGTTCGGCGTGTGGCCGGTATCCAATTGCCAGGCGATTGGATACCGGCCACGCGGCGGGCAGGGGCTTGGCGTATGGAAAGCATCCGCCCTTTCGTGATACTTTTCACGCATGACCGTCAGCAACCGCAACGCCCTCTTCATCATCGCCGCCGCCGCGCTGGCCGCCTATGCAAACTCGTTCCACACCCCTTTCGTGTTCGACGACAACCACACCGTGGTGGAAAACATCGGCATCCGCAACCTGGGCGACCTGAGGGCGGTCTTCACATCCGACTACGCGGGGCGGCCGCTGCTGTTCCTCACCTTCGCGCTGAACTACACCGCCGGGGCGCTCAATCCCTTCGGTTACCACCTCGTGAATTTCATCCTCCACATCGCCACCTCGTTCATCGTCTTCCTGCTGCTTGAAAACATTTTGGCGCGTGAAACTATCGTTGACCGCCGCTGGGCGCTGGCGGGGGGGCTGCTGTTCGCCCTGCATCCGATGAACGTGGAGGCGGTCACCTACATCTCCTCCCGCTCCGACGGGCTGGCCACCTTCTTCTACTACTCCGCGTTTGGGCTGGCCATCGCGGCCGGATTCCGCCTGAACGGCAAAAGCCTGGTGGCGCTGGCGCTGTTCGCCGCCGGGCTGCTTACCAAGGAGACCGCCGTAACCCTTCCGGCCCTCCTGACGGTATTCGTGCTGCAATTTGAAACGGAAAAACGGAGGGAAGCCCTTCCCCTGCTGGCATCTTTTTGGATGATGCTGCCGCTTTTTTTCCTATACCGCATGTTTGCGCTGGGGGTGGCGCTGGAAGAACATGCCGAGCCTGCCGCCACGCCGCATGACTACCTGCTAACGCAGTTGACGGTGGTGCCGCTGCGCTACCTGCCGCGCCTTTTCGTCCCCATAAACCAGAGCGTTGACGCCGACATCGGCATGAAGACAACCCTCTTCGATCCGTCCGTGATGCTGGGGGGAGCGCTGGCCGCGGCGGCGCTTGTTTTCGCCTTCGTCCAATTCAGGAAGCAGAGGGCCTATTCCTTCGCCACGCTCTGGTTTCTGGGAACGCTCTCCGTCACCTCGTCGTTCTATCCCATCCTCGACACGTACGCCGAGCGGCGGCTCTATATCGCCATCCCGGCATTCGCGCTGGCGGCGGCGTTTTCGCTTGCCCGGTTGACCGATATACGTCCCGCCGCGCACAAAGGGGTGACAGCGGCGATGGCCGCCGTGCTGGCGCTGTTCGCCATAATGACATTCCAGCGCAATGCGGTATTCAGCTCCGCCATCAGCCTGTACGAAGATGCCGTCTCAAAAGGGAGCGAGAAATCGCGCGTGTATGTGGGACTGGCCGAGGCCTATATGGCCGCCGGCATGATGGACAAGGCCGAGGATACCATCCGCTTCGCCATCAAGGCGTTTCCCGAACATGTTTCGGTCCGGCTGAAATACTGCTGGCTGCTGGGGAACAAGGGGGACTTTGCCGGCATCCGGCGCGAGATCGACGCGCTGCGGCCGGTGCGCCGTGAAGACCTTGCATGGTATTACGATTATCAGGGGGTGCTGGCGGGCCAGACGGGGGCGTATGCCGAAGCTCTTGATTGGTTCGATAAGGCGCTGGCCCAGAACCCCGCCCATGTGGATACCCGCGCCAACAAGATCATCCTGCTCGGCATGATGGGGCGGCGCGGCGATGCCTTGGCCATGGCGCGCGAGGCGGTGGCGCGCTGGCCGTATAAAGCGGACTATCACTACCAGCTGGGCATGTTGCTGCTGCCGGACGGCCGGGAGGCCGCCACGCGCGAATTCGAGGCGGCGCTGGCAATCAGTCCGGAACACCGCGGCGCGCGCCGCGCATTGAACATCAAATAACCACAGAGCACTGGGACACAGAGAACCTCTCTTGTGTCATTCTGAGCGTAAGCGAAGAATCCATTTCCGGAAAGGGAGGGGCGGAACGGAATTTTCTATCCGCCCCGGAAAAAACCGGACAGCGCGCGGCGGTGTTCCGTGTTTTTCACACGAGCGAAGCGAAGTGTAAATCCCCTTCAAGGGGGAAATAGTTCCTTCGCCTCCGGCTCAGGATGACCTCTATTTTGATGGACGCCCAATTCATCAATCTGTGTCTCGACGTCTCAGTGGTTATCTTCATCCAAGGATGTTGGGCAAAAAACCACGAGGCACGGCAACACTGAGGGAAGGAGTTTTTTTCTGCGCTTCTGTGCCTCTGAGTCTCTGTGGTGAAAGTTTAGGTTCGAATGGGGCGTGAACCACTGAGGCACCGAGACGCGGAGGAGATTAATAGGTGTTGTACAGGTAAACCATTAACCTCTTTGCCCCCCTTTTTTTGATATAGGGCTGTGAATTTATCTGTGCCTCTGCTCTGTGGTTCATCACGCATCCTGCGGTTGCCATCCCGTAGCGCCAACCGTCTTGACAGACCGGCTGGTTTGGGGCTATCTTAGTAAGTGAGTACTCACTAACATATAACGGCGAGGTAAAAACGGCATGGCAACGGCAGCAAGAAAACGGCTTTCAGCCGGTGAACGGAAAGAGGATGTGGTGATGGCGGCGATATCCCTCGCCGGCGCGCAGGGGTTTGACCGCGTGACCACCGAAGGGATGGCGGAAAAGGTCGGGTTGACCCAAGGGGCCATCTTCCGCCATTTCCCCACCAAGGACGACGTATGGGTTTCCGTGATCGGGTGGATCAAAAAAGCGATCAGCCAGATGCTGGACTTGGCCGAACAAGGGGAAGCCGACCCCTTGCGCGCCATTGAGAAAATGTTTTTCGCGCATATCCGCTTTGTCCAAAAGCATCCCGGCGTTCCGCGCGTGGTTTTTTCCGAACACCTTCTCACCGGCAAGCCGGTCTTCCGCAGCCTCATTGGCGCGATGGTGGACGGCTACGAAAAACGGATCGCGGCTAAAATAACCGAAGCGAAAAAAAAGGGCCTTGCCGCTTCCACGGTGGACCCAAAAAGCGCGGCGGTCCTTTACATCGCCATGGTGCAGGGGATCGTCATCCGCACCACGGTCTTTAATGAAGGCCCAAACCTCGACGAATTGGCCCGGCATGTATTTCCCCTTTTTAAGATGTCGCTCACGGCGGGAGATAAAAAGCGATGAACAGAATAAACGGTTTGAAACGGCACGCATGGATGGCGGCCCCGGCCGCGTTGGTATCGGCATTCATCTGGGTAGCGGCCACCACCGGCCCGCTGGCCCCGGTAAAAGTGGTGGTGGCGCAAGCCGAGACCGGCGCGTTGGAACGGCGCGTGTTTGGCACCGGCACGGTGGAGGCGCGGTACGTTTACACCATCGGCCCCACGCAGCCCGGCAGGATTGCGCGGTTGCTCGTGGATCAGGGCGATATCGTGAAGGCGGGGCAACCGCTGGGCGAGATGGATCCGGTCGACCTGGACGAACGGATACAGGCCGCCCATGCGGCGCGGGGGAAAAGCGTGGCCGCGCTGGCGGTTGCCAAAG
>JAHFEJ010000117.1 GCA_023248535.1 Nitrospinales bacterium
CAACGGCGTGCGCGCGTTCAAAGTACCCGAAGCGAAAAACGCATCGCTGACGCTGATGTGGATGGCCGCGCTACTGGCGTTCTTCTTCATCGGCATCACCTACCTCGTGCATCAGGCGGGGATATTGCCCCAGCCCGAAGTAACCGTGCTTTCGCAGCTCGCGGTGAGGGTGTTCGGCGGCGGCGTCATGTTCTACGCGCTCCAGTTCGCCACCTTCATGATTTTGGTGCTGGCGGCAAACACCGCTTTCGCCGATTTTCCGCGCCTCAGCTCCATCATGGCGCAGGACTATTATCTGCCGCGCCAGTTGATGAGCCAAGGGGACCGGCTGGTCTATTCCAACGGCATCCTGCTGCTTTCGCTGTTCGCCGGGGCGCTTATAATCCTCTTTCATGGCCAGACGCACGCCATGATTCCACTCTATACCGTTGGGGTGTTCGTGGCTTTCTCGCTTTCGCAGTCCGGCATGGTGGTGCATTGGCTGCGGACGCGTGAACAAGGTTGGTGGTGGGCCGCCACGATGAACGGTATTGGGGCGGTCACTACGGCGGTGGTGCTGGCGGTGGTCGCCTGGTCTAAATTCATTCACGGCGCATGGATTGTGTTGTTTGCCATTCCGGCGATCATTTTCTTCATGCTCTCCATCAAGAAGCATTACTTCCGCATCGCTTCGCAACTGGTGCTGGAGGGAAGCGAGGAGGCGGTGGCCGCAAACCACGGCGATACCCTCTACGGGCACCACTCGGTGATCATTCCGATAAGCGGCGTGAACCGGCCGGTGCTGAACGCCATCCGCTACGCGCACGCCATTTCGGACGACGTATCGGCCGTCTATGTCCGCCTCGATGACCGGCAGACTTCGGTCACCCAGGAGGCGTGGAGCAAATACGGCATGGGGGTGCCGTTGCTGGTGCTCGATTCGCCGTACCGCTCGGTGATAGAGCCGCTGCTGGATTATATCGACGAGGTGCGCAAGGTGTACAAGGACGGCGTGATAACGGTAATACTGCCGGAGTTCGTTCCCTCCCGCTGGTGGGAGCACCTGCTGCACAACCAGACGGCGTTCCTCATCAAAACGCGTCTGCTCTTCAGGTCGGGCGTGGTATCCACCAGTGTGCCGCTGCACCTGAAATGAGTAATGAAAAAAAACACAGAGGCACAGATAGGAAAGGGGAGGTATTTCCCTGTGGCTCCGTGCCTCTGTGGTGAGATTAAGCAGCTATAACTTTTTTGAGGTGAAGCGATGGAGATAAAGAGGATACTGAACGGCCTTGAACGCTCTCCCGCGCTGCTGCGCGAATTGGTGGCCGCCGTGCCTGCCGCGCGGATGATGGAGCATCGCATTGCGGGGAAGTGGTGCATCCACGAACACGCCGTCCATCTGGCGAAGGTGCAGACGATGATAAACGAGCGGCTCCGCCGCTTTATGACGGAAGCGGCGCCGGAATTCGTGCCGTATGTTCCCGGCACCTCGACGCCGAAAGATGAATTGATGAAACTCGACCTCAAGGAGTCGTTAAAGAAGTTCGCGTTGGAGCGGAAAAAGTTTGTCGGCATGTTGCGCCAGCTCAAGAGGAAGGACTGGCAGAAAAAGGCCAAGCACCCCGAATTCGACGAATATACCCCGTACATCATGGCGCGCCATCTGGTGTTGCATGATGCCGTGCACATGTACCGCATCGAGGAACTCTGGCTCACGAAGGATTTGGGAAAGAAATAGCCTTGCCCCTCTCTTGGTAGGGCGAATTAAGCGCCCATTGGCGCGTTCCCTGCCTTGGTGGTGCGGACACTCTTGTCCGCGTTGTGCCCGCAAGGGCGCAAGCGTTTTATCGCCGGATGAGTATTGCGCGCCCTGCCGGACGCGCCACGGGCAGGAGTGCCCGTGCCACCAGGAGAAAAGCACTTGCTGAGAGCATGTACCCACCGGGAACGTGGAAGGGGATAAGGAAAAACGGCCATCCGCCGCGGCGGCGGTTATTTGAGCATGTCGGGCGTGAATTTGTGTTGGAGCAGGAACTCGCCGTAAGCCTTGTCCTTCACCAGGATGTGCCCCTGCAGCCACTCGGAGACCACCATGATGATCTCGGCGGCGATGCTCCTGCTTTCGCCTTTGCCGGCCTTGAAGCGGATGTAGAGGTCGCGCACCGCGACGAGGAACTCGTCGTGCTCGGCCTTGTGTTCGGCGAAGCCGGGGTACTCCAACCGGCAGAGTATGATCTCTTCTTCCAGGAAGTGGGTCATGGTGTAGGTCAGCAGGGAATCGACCACCTCGTTGACAACTTCCTTGTCGCGCTTGCCAACCGTGTTTGAGCGCAGGACGTTCAAAAAGCCGAACAGCACCTTGTGCTGGTTGTCGAAATAGTCGATGCCGGTGGAAAAAAGCCCGTCCCACTCCAGCTTGGGCATCATCGAGGCGCTGCGTGAGTCTATCATCCGTTTTTTTCCCCTGCGGTTATTAGGCTGATAACACTCTATACCATCTTCCCCAAAGCGGTAAAGGGCGAATGCGCCGGGATCAACCGAGGGGGAGCAGGAGCCGGGCGGTGGCCCCCTTGCCGCCGGGATTGTTCTGCAGCGTCAGCGACCCGCCGTGGTCGCGCGCGATCTTCAGCGAGAGCACCAGCCCCAGCCCCGTGCCGTGCGTTTTGGTGGTGTTGAACGGCGTGAAGAGGTTCTTCGCCGCTTCCGGCGAAATGCCCTTGCCGCCGTCGATGATCTCCACCGACATCATCATTCCCTTCTTGTGGCGGGGGTTTATGGTGGCGGTCGGATCGAGCGCCGTGCGGGTCCGTATCCGCAGAACGCCGCCGCCCGCCTCCACCGCGTTCTTCACGAGGTTGAGGATGGTCTGTTTTATCCGGGCGGGATCGATGTTCACCGGCGGCAGCGACGGGTCGTAATCGCGCACCAATTCCATTTTCTTCCGCCTGAAAACCGCCTCCTGCAGCCCGATGACATCGTCGAGCAGCCGGTGGATGTTGGTCTTTTCCAATGCCAGTTTTCGTCCGCGCCCCATGTCCATCAGCTCGGTCACGAGGCTGTTGATCCGGTCGGTCTCGTTGATGATGAGCGAGCAGTATTCGGCCAACGCCTCGTTCTCTTTGCCCATGAGCTGCGCCGCGCCGCGGATGCCGCTGAGGGGGTTTTTTATCTCGTGGGCCAGCCCGGCGGTGATCATGGAGAGCATCGCCATCTTTTCCTCTTTCTCGAATTCGCGGTGCAGTTCCTTTTTTCCCGGCGTGTCCTGCGCCACCACACACGCCCCCGTGATGTGATGGCCGTAGTCGATGGTGTGCACGGCAAGGGCGATGGTCCGTTTCTCGGTTCCCTCCGCCAGCGGAAAATCGTGGTTGAGGTAGCTCATGCCGTCGCGGAACAGCCGCTCGATATGCCCCGTCACCTCCGGGGCGCGGCTGGCGAACAGCTCCGGCGCGCGGGGCGCGGCCCCTGCCGCCACGCCAAAGGTCTCGCGGAAGGCCGGATTCATGAACACCGGCGCGAGGTTTTGATCGAATACCGCCACCCCGTACGGGAACGAAACCAGCACGTTGAGCGGATTAAATTTTTCCATCAACGCTATTACACGCAAAAGCGGCGGGTGGCGCAAGCAAAAAGAGGGGGCTGCCCCGGCTATCCGCTGAATTTCCGCCATCCGCTCGGCATCGCCGAAAACGGTATGCGCCGCGGCTTCACCCCCGATGTCGGCTGAATTTTTTTCCCGGCTTCCTTTTTCTCTCTTCCGGGTGGAACGGATCATGTAGGGGCAGGTTTCAAACCTGCCCCTACCTCCCCGCCATCGGCCCTGCGGGCCGATCCTTCATCTGTCATCCCCGCGCAGGCGGGGATCCAGAAATATTATCAAAGCTCTCTTTCCGCAATGAACCACAGAGGCACGGAGGCACTGAGAAGCTTGTTGATAAAAACGAAACAAGAGATTTGTTTTCTAACTCTGTGTCTTTGTGCCTCTGTGGTTATATCCTCATTCTTTGGTGGGTGCATGCTCTTAGCATGTACATCGGCCGAAGGGCCGATCTCTCTTGGGCTGAACTAGCCTCTGCTTGTTTTTCAGGATGCTATGTGTTTTCCTAAGCGCTGGCGATCGCGTAAAATGAAATGAACCGTCCGCAGTGGGAGAAGTAACCGTGATAGCAGTTTTAGTGACTCTGGTGTTTGTGGCGTTGGCCTTGATTGTGCATCGCATGGTTAAACGCAAACCGGGCGGCGCGCTGGACGCGGTGCAGTTGAAAAAGCGGATCGACGCGGGCGAGAACCTTTTGATTGTGGACCTGCGGGACGAACCGGAGTTTAAGAAAGGGCATATCGCCGGCGCGGTGAACATCCCCATCGGCGAATTTGAAAGAAGGATCGGCGAGGTTGCCGGTTCCCGCAAGAAGCTGGCCCTAATATGCAAATCCGCTGGTAAGTCGACAAAGGCGCACGGCATATTGGCCACGAAAAACATTGCGGCTTCCATCGTCCAGGGCGGGATGGACCAGTGGAGTCAGAATAATTTTCCCACCGAATGCTGATATCGCTGCGTTGATTTCCGGCGGCCTTTCATGTTTCTCGTCATGCTGGTCTTGAACCGGCACCCAGATATACTATCAATGCTCTCTTTCTCTTGGTGGGTACATGCTTTTAGCATGTACATCGGCCCCATAGGGCCGATCTCTTGCCGCTGGCGCGTCAATGGTCGGCAAGAGTGCCGCCCCTACCTCTGTCATCCCGGCCTCGAGCAATGAGCGGCGGAATGAACATGCGGCGGCGAAGCCTGCGAAGCCAGCCGCACACAAACCGCCGTGAAAAAAGCGGACAGTCCAAAGGACTGTTCCGTCTTTTTGACACGAGCGCTTTGGCGCGAAGTGCAAAGTACCCTTCAAGGGTGCGGAACCCAGACAGATTATCAAAGCTCTCTTTACTTTCGGTGGGTACCCATTTTAATGGGTACATCATGCCGAAAGGCATGACTCCTCCCTTGGCGCGTTGCGCCAATGTACACAATAAATTGTGTACCCACCTACATAGGCCCAGAAGTGCCGATTTCTCTCGGTTTAAGTTTTGGCCTCTGCTTGTTTTCCGGGAAGCAATGTGCTTTTCTTTCGACAGCGGCTTCCGGCATGGCCGCGTAAAATGAAATGAACCGTCCGCAGAGGGAGATGTAACCATGATGGCAGTTTTGGCCGCTCTGGTATTTGTGGCGTTGGCCTTGATTGTGCATCGCATGGTTAAGCGCAAACCGGGCGGCGTGATGGACGCGGTGCAGTTGAAAAAACAGATCGACGCGGGCGAGAACCTTTTGATCGTGGACCTGCGCGACGAGCCGGAGTTTAAGAAAGGGCATATCGCCGGCGCGGTGAACATCCCCATCGGCGAATTTGAAAAGCGGATCGGCGAGGTTGCCGGTTCCCGCAAGAAGCTGGCCCTAATATGCAAATCCGCTGGTAAGTCGACAAAGGCGCACGGCATATTGGCCACGAAAAACATTGCGGCTTCCATCGTCCAGGGCGGGATGGATCAGTGGCAACAAAACAGCTTTCCCACCGAAAGCTGATATCACCGCACTGATTTCCGGCGGCCATTCTTAATGGATCATCTCCCAAGTGAGTGGGTAGAATCGTCATAATTCCTCCAGCATGCAGGTAAGGATTTTAAGGCGGAGGTACTCCTCATCCCGCAGGCCGTAAGCCCTGCGCTGGATGACTCG
>JAHFEJ010000118.1 GCA_023248535.1 Nitrospinales bacterium
GTTGTGCGCAAGCATGGTAAACGCCTCCAACGGAAGCCCGGCCTGCTCAGTTCTTTCCTGCGGCACAGCCCCCTTTCTTTTGACCCGCGTTAGGACATTATCCGTGCATGAATCAATAATTGAAGAAATTATACCGATTGCAGTGTTTCTGGGACATTTCCAAAATAATTGTGAAAATTTAAAATGCGAATGGTTTTCCGGCAGTCAAGGTTATGACGCGAAAATTCATTTCGTAAATCCAATTAGCAAGAAAAGCGAGGAATGTTATTTGGAAGTATCTGCATGCGTAATGAAAGAAGATTATTTGAAAAGAGAAGCTTTGGATAAAGGCTTCCCCGTGTTTGGAGGAAATAACATTAAAAGGGAAAACGATATTATCGTTTCTGTTCCTGTAGTGAACTGCCACCCGGATGAGATAATAAAACCACATGCGGATTTATTACGATCAAGAATAAAGGAAAAAAGTAAAAAGGATTACCCCAAAAACACTTTTTTAATTATTCCATTGTCTCCAGATTGTCCCCTAATGCCAGAGGAAAAAGAAGGCATCATCAAGTGTGTTTATTCAGAAGACTATAATGGGTTTTGCGGTATCTTTATATATATAGGTTGGAATCATAGAAATCCGGATATTTTGGATTTTCGCATTTTGGGAGACTGCATGTAGGAATATAGGAAGCGCCTAGTGGGTGGGGTCAGGTCTTGCAATGACGCATTTGAGACAGGAAACTCCACCTGTATCCTCCCCTTGCTCGCAAAGGGAGAAGTCCTTCTGGGAGGAGCGGAGTTAAGCGTTCAGCAGGCGGCGCTGTAAAAGCGTCTGCATGTCGCGGCGACCGTAGGAGAATAATATTCTTTGGTGGGTACATGCTCTCAGCATGTACATCGACCCTGCGGGCCGATTGGAGGAAGTTTTGAAATTATTTCTGGGTGCCGGTTCAAGACCGGCATGACAACGTAGGAAGGGCGACCTCCCAAGTTTTGAAGGGACTGCATGCCGTATTCACGTTTTTGCGGACTTCGCCCTCTTCTTCGGGGCCATGATGACTTTAAGTTCGGTCAGCACCCGCCGGTCGACCAGTTGGCCGTTGACGTATTTGTGTAGCACGCTCGCCATGAACGTTTGGTAAGGAAGCCCCTCGGAGTCGGCTGTCCGCTTGATGAGGGCAAGATCGCCTTCCGCTATCCGGATATTGATGCGCCCCTCTTTTTTTCCGGATCGCAGAAACGCTTGGGCGGTCTTGACGTGCTTGGCGGTCTCCTCCCGCGAGGCGCTTTTCCATCTGCCGCCGCCTATGGCCTTTTCGATGTCCCGCTCTTTCCGCGATAGTTTTGCCGTCCCGTTCATTATGAGAACTCCTTGTATCTATTGTTCATTTTCCTGGAGGGGTAGATGGTGATGAGCCGGATGACATTTTTTTCGATAACAGCCGGCACACAGTGAACATAACCTTTCAGCCGGATGACGTATATGATTTGGCCGGGATGATTGATGTTCACCAGCATATCCAAAAGCCTTTCCTCCGCGATTTCAAGCACTGCTTCGTCAAACGAAATGCCCCGCTCTTTTTTGAGTACGGCGTCTTTTCGTTTGCTCCACTCAAATCCATGCACTCGTTTATTTGAATACAATGTATCACTTATGTCAACAGTAATTGCAACGTCAGGCGTTCAGCAGGCGGCGCTGTAAAAGGGTTTGCATGTCGCGGCGACCATCGGAGATCAGCAGGACATATACGGCATTGCCGATGACCTGATAAATTATCCGGTAGGGTTTAAAGAATATCTCGCGGTAATCGCGTATGCCCAGCGCCAGCAGTTCATTAAACAGGTCAACGGTTCAAGATGGGGGGTAATTTCACCCCCGATTTGCGTATTGGGATCAAGCAAGGGTGGCGGAATTGGTGGAATTGGAGTGCTTGGTGCGTTTGGGGGATTTGGCGTGAAGCGGTTGGAGCTTTTGGAGGTTGTGGAAGTCTTGGGGTGTCCTGGAGGATTTGCATGAAAAGCACGAAGCAATTTTGGATGAAATCCGGATGGGGAAGGAGGGGGAGTTTTGACATTGTTTCTGGATCCCGGCTCAAGGCCGGGATGACACCGCGGAGAATGAAAAAGAGGGAAAGGGAAAGAGTTTTGAAAATATTTCTGGGTGCCGGATCGAGTCCGGCATGACACCGCAAGAATTCGCCGCCGCAAGTTTTTTCCGCCGCTCCATGCTCAAGGCCGGGATGACAAAAAGAGAGTCGGCTCTTTGAGCCGAAGTACACAAGATGGCCTGCAGGCCACATCCGGCGCGGATAGTAAAATAATTCCGCGCCTCCCGAATTGTGTACCCACCTCCTTCGCGGGGATGACAGAACGGGGAAGGGGAGTCAGTCGGAGGAGAGCGCGTTCACTTTGTGGACCAGTTGCGCCAGTTGGGGTTTGCCCACCGCGTCGTCCACGCCGAGGGCCTTCCATTGCGCGATGCGTTCCGGCGTGGCCATGCTGGAGTATGCGATGATCTTGAGACCGGCGAACCGTCCGTCCGCTTTCAGTATCCGGGCGAGGTGTATGCCGTCCATCATCGGCATCTCCACATCGACGGTGACGGCGTTCACGAAGTCGCCGAGCGGCCGCTTCATCGATTCCGCCTGCCGCTGCAAGTCTTCCAGATCGCGTATCGCGTCCACCCCGCTGCTGGCGGTCAACACCTCGTAGCCGGATTCCTTGAACGCCGATTCCATGATGTCGCGCGTCAGGCCGCTGTCGTCCACCACCATCACGGTGCGGCCCGGCACAGGGGCCGCTTCGATGGAGCCGCCGTCCTTCACCGTGTCGGGGTCGATGTCGGCCAGCAGTTTTTCCAGGTCGAGCATCATCACGATGCGCCCCTCGTTGCGGTAGAGGCCGGTGATGGCAAACTGTTTCCCATGCTTCAGGAATGCGGTGGGGGGCGAGAGCTGATCGTACGGAATGCGGTGGATGCGGTGCACGCGGCTCACCATGAAACCGGCGCGGAGCATGTTGAACTCCGCCACGATGATCCGTTCGTAACGGTAATCCGGCTCCCATTTTCCCAGCCAGCGCGGGAGGTTGATGACCGGTATCACATCGCCGCGCAGGTCGATGACCCCTTCCATCGCGGGATGCTCGCGCGAGGAGTGCGCGATGGCGGGAGTGACGATCACCTCGCGCACTTTGTTGACGTTGATGCAGAAGAAGTTGGAGAACGGCGCGCCGTCGTGGCCTTTCTCGGTTATTTCAAATTCGATGACTTCAAGGATGGCGGAGACGGCGGGGGAGGCGGCCTGTGCGGAGAGTTGCATCGTTCAGTCGCCGAACGATATCCCCGTGGACCGCGCGGCGATGATAACCTGGTCGGCGGGCGAAACCTTCCGGTTCTTCGCGGCTTCTTCCAGCGGCACCGCCTTGATGTCCGGCGTGCGGAGGCAGGCCATCTTTCCGAACTCCTTGCGATGCACCATGTGCACCGCTTCCACGCCTAGCCGGGTGCAGAGGATCCGGTCGAAGGCGGAGGGCTTGCCGCCGCGCTGCACGTGGCCCAGCACCACCGTGCGGGTCTCTATGCCGGTGGCGGCTTCGATCTGATCCGCCACCACGTTGGCAATGCCGCCGTAGCGGACGCCCATCGTGGGGTCATCCACCATCCGCTTGATGGTGACGTTGCCCCCTTCCGGTTTGGCCCCTTCGGCGACGAGGATGATGGAGAAATGCTTCCCCTTGCCTTTGCGCTCGTAAATTTTCTGGCAGACTTTTTCGATGGTGTAGGGGATTTCGGGGATCAGGATGATGTGCGCGCCGCTGGCGAGGC
The DNA here is from genome assembly GCA_023248535.1 of Nitrospinales bacterium. Classification (GTDB taxonomy): domain Bacteria; phylum Nitrospinota_A; class UBA7883; order JACRGQ01; family JACRGQ01; genus JACRGQ01. Next base: position 3,815 of record JAHFEJ010000118.1, read on the forward strand.
CGCTGTAGAGGGCGATCCAGCCGGTGTCGCGCCCCATCACTTCCACCACCATCGCGCGGTCATGCGATTCGGCGGTGGTTTGGATGCGGTCCACCGCGTCGGTCACGATACCGACGGCGGTATCAAAACCGAAGGTGTAGTCGGTGGCGGAAAGGTCGTTGTCGATGGTTTTCGGCACGCCGATGATGTTAATCCCTTTTTCCTTGTATAACTGAAGCGCGGTGGAAAGGGTGCCGTCCCCGCCGACGATGATCAACGCGTCGAGGTCGTTGCTCTTATAGGCCGTCACCACGCGGTCGGAAACATCGTGGGTGATTTTTTTGCCGCCGATGGTCTCTATGTACTTGTAGGGGTTGTCGCGGTTGGAGGTGCCCAAAATGGTGCCGCCGCGCAGCAGGAGGCCGCCGACGTTATCGCCGGTGAGCGGCCGCGTTTTATTTTCAATCAGCCCTTTATAGCCGTTGAGGAAGCCGATCATGTCCCAGTGGTACCGCTCCTCCGCCGTTTTCACCGCGGAGCGGATGACCGCGTTGAGCCCGGGACAATCTCCGCCGCCGGTAAGAATTCCTACTTTCATGATATTGTGAGTCTACCAGAAGCGGCACGTCTTGACTCAAAAGAAATAGGATTATGAGACAAATTTCCAATACCGCTCAAAGTGGTTTATAGGCATGTAATAAACAAATAAATAAATGTAAAATACATCTAATTAATATAAATTAAGTTAAATAAGTGGAAATTAAAATAATATGTTGACAAAGAGGGTTTTAATTACTATAATTTGCGGGAATATCAGAGATATCCTGAGGAGGATGTTCGAAGTTTCTTGCGTTGGAGGAGCTGTGTTGTGGTTAGCCCAGGCAACAAGGTAAAAAAGATCCGCGAAGATAAAATGATGAGCAAGGCGGAACTTGCGCGGAAAACCGGTCTTTCGGTGCAGACAATAGACCGCATAGAAAAGGGGCACATCTGCCGTCTTGACACAAAGCGCAAAATCCTTATCGCCCTCGGTTTGGGGCTTGAGTCCCGTTCCGAAGTGTTTAATGATGATGAGGAATAATTAGAATAGGAGCAAGGGACGGCTATGTTTTTTTCATCCTCTCTGCCGCTGGTGGCGCTTGATATTGGCGCCCACAACGTAAAGCTCGCGCAGCTCAAAAAAGGGCGCAAAGGTGTCGAATTGGTGAATTTCGGCATGATCCAGCTTCCGGAAGATACTGTAATGGACGGGGAGCTTGAGAATCCCCAGGCTCTGGCCGACGCGTTGCGCAATCTCCTGAAATCCGAAAAGATCAAAAATAAAAACGCCGTAATCGGTATTTCCGGGCAGTCTGTCATTATCAAAAAGATTTCGGTGCCGCTGATGTCCGAGGAAGAACTTATCGAGATGATTCGGGAAGAGGCCGAACAGTACATTCCCTTTGACATCGACGAGGTGCATCTTGACTTCGCGATCGTGAAAGCGGAAGGGGACGTCCCCGTGGAGAAGGGGGCGACCAACGAGGAACGTCAAATGGACGTTATCATCGTCGCAGTGCGCAAAGAGGTTATTCAAAAATACATGGATGTGTTCAAAGAGATCGGCATGAAGGTGAAAGTTGTCGATCTGTCGGCTTTTGCGTTGGAGAACGCTTTTGAATTAAATTACGAGGTTGACCGGGATGCGGCCATCGCTTTGGTGAATATCGGCGGTTCCATGACAAACATTAATATCATGGAAGCCGGGGTAACCGCTTTTAGCCGTGATATTACGATCGGCGGGTCTACGATTTCTGAGGAAATCCAGAAAAATATGTCGATAGGATTCAAAGAGGCCGAAAAGATCAAGCTCGGCATCATCCCGCGGGAGATGAACCGG
>JAHFEJ010000119.1 GCA_023248535.1 Nitrospinales bacterium
CGCCATTCCAGAAACGCTTATCGAAAGCGAACTGTTCGGCCATGAAAAGGGATCGTTCACCGGCGCGCACGGGCGGACGGCCGGCAAGTTCGAGGCGGCGCACAAAGGGACGATTTTCCTGGACGAGATCGGCGAACTTCCGCCCGCCATGCAGGTGAAGCTGCTGCGCGTGCTGGAAAGCGGCGTCTTTAACCGCGTGGGGGGGAACGCGCCCGTGACGGTGGACGCGCGGGTGGTCTGCGCCACCAACCGCGACGTATTCGAAATGGCCCGCGGCGGCTCGTTCCGCCGCGATCTCCTGTACCGCATTAATGTGATCGCGGTCACCCTGCCGCCGCTGCGCGAACGGCCCGATGACATCCCCCTGCTCGCCGCCCACTTCCTGAAAAAATACGCGTCGCGGGCGGGTAAAACGATCGGCGGCTTTTCCCCGGCGGCCGTGGCGGCGCTCGTGGCGCATCACTGGCCGGGGAATATCCGCCAGCTTGAAAACGCGGTGGAACGGGCCGTCCTGCACTGCAACGGCGGTGTTATCGAAACCGTCACGCTCGATCCCGATACGCGCGCTGACGCCTCCGCTCACGGCGGACCCGCCGCGGAAGAGCTGCTCGATCTCGATTACGCCGCCATGAAGGAGCGGGTGCTGGATCACTTCGAGCGGGAGTACGTCGCCGGTCTGCTGCGGCGGCACGGCGGCGCCATCCTGAAGGTGTGCGAGATAAGCGGCATGGACCGGAAGACGCTCTACCGCAAAATGAAGCGGTACGGGCTGGACAAAAAGGATTTTAAGTAGGATGTCCCGGCTTTTCATCCCCGCCGTGCATCTGCCGCACGGCCGCGAGGTATTCAAACCGCTGCCGTACCGCGCCTCCCAGTTCCGCCGCGTGCTGAAAGCCTACGCCGAGAGGGCGTTGTTGCAGTGCTCGCCGGAGGACGCCATCGTGCTGGCCGCCGCGCCGGAGAAGGATTACCTCCGCTTTTTGGCGGATAACGGGATGGGGACGGAACGGATCATCCTTTGCCCCGGCGCCGGCGCAAACCTCGCCGCCGACATTCCACTGCAGGATATTGCGGGACAGCTCAAAGACCGGGGCACCCCCAACTTCTATATCCACCTTGAAGAGGAGCGGGAGATCGCGCGGACGCTGGGCGCGCGGGAGAGGGTGATGCATCCCGCCCTCACCCGGATGTTCAACACCGCCTATTTTTTACGGCGCTTGGAAGAGGATATGGACATCCCCACGCCGGTCCGCGCGCAGGTGCGCAGCTCCCGGTTCGCCGAGCCGGTGCGGGAACTGCTCAAAGAGCACGGCAAGCTTTTCGTGCGCGGCAACGAAAGCTGCGGCGGCACGCAAACCTTCACCGTGGAACATGAAGAAGACATTGGCTCCATAGTCCGTATCATCGGCCGTAACCGGGCGATCACCCGCTATTTCGTTTCACCGTTTCTCGCAATCGACGAAAGCTGGAACGTGCAGTATGCCATCGGGCCGGATGGTGTGCCCTGGCTGTTCGGCGCAAGCCGCCAGATCATGGATGGAACCGCCCACAAGGGGAACGAAGGGGGAGCCGAAATGCCCCCGGATGTGGTGGCGCTGGCGGAAGCAACGGCGCGGCGGCTTGCATCGATGGGGGCGATGGGGATCATCGGCATCGATTTCATCACCGCCGGAGCCAACACCTTCATAGCCGAAATAAACGCGCGGGAAAACACCAGCACGCCGGTTATCGCCGCCGCGCAAAAAGTGGGTGCAAGGCATTGGCGCTCGTTCAAGATACCGGCCGCGCGCGGCTTCACGTTCGCCGCGTTCACCGCCCTCTGCGGAAAAGAAAATCTTCTCAGCGCGGCTGGGGGTGGGGGACGGGGACTGCTCCCTTTCCACTTCGCCGCGTCGTCCCTCACCGGGTGGCTGGATGTGGCGGCCTTCGGCGGCAGCCCCGAAGAAGTCGCCTCTCTCGAATCGCGCGTGCTCCCGGTAGTGTAGCCCTTTTCCGGACAGGTCAGCGGTTGAAGGGGTCCTGCTGGTCGTAGATCACCAGGTAATCAAGCGGGGGGCAGTCGGCCGCCCCGGCCTTGGGCATCAGGAACTGTTCGGCCACCTTCAGCCACTGCACGTCCGGCTGAAGTTCGCGCAGCTTGCCGTCCGGCGGGGGCGAGGAATGCTCATTCCGCTCGTAGACCACATGAAACGCCGCCACGCCGTACTCTTCCGTTTCGTCTATGAGGTAGTTCTTCCTGAAGTCCTTTATCTTCTGGTTTTTCTCGATAAGCTGGATATGCTCGCGGGGAACCTTGATAAGGCAGAATTTGCTGATGCCGTCCTCGTACAGCTTGGACAGCGTACGCGCCTCCGAACTGCAGACGTACAGGGTGGCGATGCTGTCCATCTGGCTCAGAAGCTGGAACGCCACGGTGCTGGCCGTGCGCCGCCCCGATACGGTGTGGTGGAACGAGTAATATTCAAAAAGTTTTTCCACCATCTCCTCGGCGTACCGTTCCCCTTTTTCATACAGGTCTTTCGAGATGTAGCGGAGCTGCTTGCCCAGGGCTTCGGCGGCGAAATCGATCAGCCAGTCGATGCGCACGTGGAAGTGCGAAAGGACGTAGCGCACCCGCTTGCGGCTGGCGGCGTCCTGCTGGATGAGCAGCGCGTAATCCACCGGCAGCAGGTTTTTGAGCAGATCGTAAAATTTCGCGTGTTCGTACTGCTTTTGTATCTTCAGCAGGTCGGGCGCCACGCGCGGCGCGCTGAGAATCATCTCCGGCAGGTTCTCCTTCACCACCTTGTTGCTGTCGAAGTAGCGGATGTATTTTTTAAGCTCCGGCGGCAATGAGGTTTCGGTAAACAGGACGATGAACCCGTTGTTCAGCTCGCTCTCCAGTTCCGCCACCTTGGAGCGCGGTTTGAGCATGCGTTTTTCCACGAACTTGTATTCCACCCCCGCATCGAGGTGGTTTTGATAGCTGTCGAGAAGGCCGTACCGCAAAAGCGCGTAGTCCAGTTCGTTGCGCAAAGTTTTATAAACGGCGCGCCGCAGCTTTTCGTTCCTGCTCAAATCGTATTCGGTCTGTTTCATTGCGCCCTTTGCTCCAATGGTTTAGCGGCCTGCGCGGCCGCATTAACTGCTTAATAAATAACAGATTATTGGGCCGCGCTCAATATCAAAGGGGAAGGAATATGGCTGCCGCCGCTGTTTTAACCAAATTGTCATACAATGCTCACGCGCGCGTAACATTCCGCGGTTAAAGTTGGCGGCAGTTTTGGACGAATCACAACCTTTTAGCGATTGGGAGACGGAGAAAAAAATGAAGAAGATTCTAGCGTTGGTAATGGCGGCCTTTTTTACCGCCGCAGTCCCTGCATTTGCCGGCCAGATGATCGGCGACAAGCCGCTGATCGAGAAGCTGAAGGAGAAGGGGGTCCTTACCGACGACGACATCAAGGCGATCAACGCCAGCGATACCCCCAAAATTGAAATGAGCGGCCGCTTCCAGACGCAGTACAAGAACGTACTGGGTGACAATTCCGCGGCAAGCCCCGTTACCGATTCGCTTTTTATCCGCCGCGCGCGCCTTGAGTTCAAGGCACAGCTCAGCCCGATCGCGTTTGTGAAGATCGAGCCGGAGTTCGGCCAGGTGGCGCAGAAGACCGTGCCTTCCGCGCAAACGGCGACTTCCACCACCACCGGCTGTACGTCGCCCGCGGGTGGCGGCGCCGTGACGGGCTGCACTACGGCAACCTCCCTGAGCAACACCAAGTCGGTGAACACCGTATACCTTGAAGACGCTTTCATCGGCATCACCCCGGGCTTCGGCGAATTCGACATCGGCAACCACTATGTGCCGTTTTCGCTGGATGCGTTGACATCCGACAAGAAACTCGCCTTTGTGGAACGGACTCTTACTTCGTCCCTCGCCCCCTACCGCCAGGTCGGCGTGTCGTGGCAGAACTATGCGCTGGACAAGGTTGTGTTCTACCAGCTTGGCATGTTCAATGGCTATGTGCAGCCGGGATCCCTGAGCGGCACGAAGCTGGCCAACCAGATTTACACGGGAAATGGCGCCGCCAACGACAACAACAAATATCTGTACAGCGCCCGTATAGAGTTCCACCCCCTCGGCAATATGGGATCGGGGACGGCGCCGACTCAGGAAAACTTCGAAGGCGTGACCAATTTCGCCATCGGCGCCTCGTACTACACCTCCGATGATGCGCCGGCCACCGGTGCGGCGACCGCCAGCACCGAAAAGGCCAGCAACGGGGCCGAAATCGACGCGCAATTCAAGACCGGCGGTTTCTGGGCCGCCGCGGAGTATATTCTCCGCGACGTGAAGTACTGGGACGCCGCCTCGGCTGAAAAGACCGCCAATCAAAGTTCGTACAGCGTGCAGGCAACCTACATGTTCATTCCCGACACGTTCTCGGTGGCGTTGCGCTATGAATACCTGAAGTATGACGGCAATAGCGTCATCGTAGGGGCCAGCGGTCAAAATGAGGATAAGTGGATGACGGTGGGCCTGAACTACTATTTGCTGAAAAACAACATCCGCTTGCAGGCCGACTACATCCAGAAAGCTGAAACGATGCCCGGCGGCGCGGCAGAGCCGAAAAACGACACTATCCTGGCAATGCTTACCTACCACTTCTAACCAGTCCCTTTCCCGGCCCGTGCGGCGAGATTAACCTCCTCGGCCGCGCGGGCTTTTTTTATTTCCGTTCCGTTTCACCGGCCTTATCTAACCCGATCGGGGCGTTGTTTTTGCCAAATTTCGGATGTAATGCTAGAATCCACAGACGATTTGAAGCGCCATGCATGAACCCGGTCTCTGGGGAATAAACGGGTTTAAGGGATGTGCTTCTTCAAATATGCGTGGTTTTATGGGAGTTCTTTTTAACCGGGTATTAAGGGTGATCTTAGGGTGAATTTTGAAAGGGGATGTTATGAAAACACGGATTAAACTGTTCCTGCTCTGTTTTCTGTTCGCATTTACAGGGCGCGCATTGGCCGAGCCGGTGCAGCTGAATATCACCGGCGAAGAACGCTTCCGCCCGGAGATGCGGAACAACAAGGATTTTACCGCCTCGAAAGAAGACGATATGGCCTATGTGGGCCAGCGCATCCGGCTTAATTTCGACGTGAAGACCGAAAGCGGCGTAAAAGGTTTTATCTCGGTGCAGGATTCCCGCTACTGGGGCTATACCGCCAACAACGAAACCGCGGGCAATACGACCGCTTACAATTACACGTATACCTGCACGCAGGCCCAGGTGACCGCCAACACATGCTCCGCCGCCACGGCAACGGCCGCCAATGTCAGGCCGTCGGACCGGCAATCGTTGGATCTTTATCAGGCGTGGTTCATGCTTGAGAACCTCTGGGGCGCCCCGGTCGACTTTAAGATCGGGCGTCAACAACTGGTGTACGGCAACGAACGGTTAATCGGGGCCTTTGGCTGGAGCGATAACGGACGCGCGTTCGACGCCTACAAAGTGACGGCGCGCCTCGATGCCGTCCAGCTCGATATCTTTTTGGCCAAGTTGAAGGAGACGGGAAATTCACCGAGCAACACCTTTAACGACGATGACCTGTACGGCCTTTACAGCATTTGGGGAATTGGCGAGGCGAACAAGTTGGATGTCTATTATCTCGTTTGGAAAACCGACC
>JAHFEJ010000038.1 GCA_023248535.1 Nitrospinales bacterium
AGAAAACCCTTGAGAAAAAACTCAAGAAAATCTTTAATGTTCTACGGTTACCTGAGTTATGAGGCAACGACTAAAAGAAATTAGCCTCCTTGGGTTACATTCTGCCATGAGGCAACGGGAGTGTCTCAGTTTGAGATCGATTCGGCCACCTTCGGCGGCCTCACGATGACAACCTCCTGTCATTGTGAGCGAAGCGAATCAATCTCTTTCTTAATAGCAAACGCTGTTTTTCAAACTGAGACACCACCGCCGCCGGAGGGTGGAGCGGTCACTCCTCTTCGTAGCTGAAACCTTCGACCTTGTTGTTTTTCCGCCCGGCCAGCCAGTCGGTGAATTTGTACCAGTACGCGGCGATGTAGGCAAAAACCGAGAGTTTGGCCACGCGTATTACCAGGCCGTAGTCCTCCACCGGCAGCACCCGGATCAGCTCGCCGAACGTGAAGTTTTTCAAAAAGAGGGCGATTGATTCTTCAAAGTCTTCCTTGGTGAGCGTGAGGGTGAACATCCGTTCGCACAATATGGGGTCGATCTGATTGAAGAAATTGATGAATTTGTCCAGCATCGGGGCGGGCGCGTTGGAGAGGAAGTGCATCACCAGTTTGTCGAACACCACCTGGAATTCTTCGGTCACGCGCAGCGCCGGGATCGCTTGCAGCGCTTCGGCGTCCAGCCGCCCCGCCTTGATGGTCTCGTCCAGCTTGCCGGCGTAGGTCTTATAGTTTTGCAGGATGAAGGTCATCCCCCAGCCGCAGGGGGTGGTCCAGCAGCCGGCGTCGCCGATGAACGCCACGCGGTCGGCGGCTTTGTTCTGGGATACCTCGCCGCTGGGATACCAGCCAAATTTTTCCTCGATCATCTTCGCCCCGTGGAACGGCGCGGTGGAATCTTCCCTCCGCAGCATCCGCTCGAACAGCGGCTTCATCGCCTCTTTCGTCACCTGTTTTTTGCGCAGAAAAAGCAGCAAGGCGAAGACCCTGTTTGGCCCCAGCACTTCGTATTCGAATACCGGGCGGCCGTGCGCCAGCGATGCTTTGGGGTTGGGATTGGTATCCTTGAACGTCTGCCACATCATGTAATCCCCGGTCTCAAGGCCGCCGGTCAGCGGCATATCGAGAACGGCGCCATACACCGACCACCAGTAGTAGCTGTCATCCTCCATCTTGAGCTGTTTGATCACCGGGCTGTCATAGCCGGAGGCATCCAGCAGCAGCGCCGCCGTGAATATCCCTTTTGTGGTGGTCACCGACACCCGGCCATCGCTGATATCGTGCCGGAGGTATTCGGTGTTGTTCATGATGGCGGAGCCGTTTTTTTCGATCACCTCCACCCAGTAGGGGAGGATTTTCTTTTCATCTATGTAGGGATAGGCGGGATACAGTTTTGCGCGCCACTGCGTTTTGGCGCCGGAATAGGTGGCGGCGAGAAAACGGGTGACGCCGCCGTAGCTGAATTGCCGGGTCTCGCCGTCCAGCACAAAAGGGGGAACGAACCAGCTCCGCTTGGTCTGGCCCGCGGTTTCTTTTTCCAGCACCAGCACGCGGTGGCCTTTTTTCGCCATCTCCGAGGCTACGCTAAGCCCCGCCGGCCCGCCGCCGGCCACAATGATATCGAATTCGTGTCCGCTTTGTGCCGAGGCCGCCATGATTCTCCCTTTTCACCTGCCAGGACGCATATAAATTACATACTGATTAGTCACTATACTTTAAGGCGGGGAGGGCGGCAAGCGGCGGCGGTCAGTTGTTCCGCCAGGATTTTTGGACGCGTTCTATCTCACTTTGCAGGTATTCGGAGGAGATGGTCTTGCCTTTGAGTATCTCCCCCTGGAGTTTTTCCAGGTAGCTGCGTTTTTCCTGTTCATACAGGCGGTCGAGTTCTTCTTTCTTTTTCACCATTTCCATGATGATCTCCTGCCGCTTGATATCCTGTTCGGCCCGTATCTCGGCCAACATGGCGGCGACGCGCCGTTCGCGTTCGCGCGTCAGTTCGGCATCCATCCGGGCCAACCGGCTGTGGCGCTGGTCCAGCATGTCCTTTTCCACGTCCATGCCGCGCCGCGCGCTCATCAGGCCCAGTTCGCCTTCGATCTTCTTTTGCCGCTCGGCCACTTTGGTCCGCAGCCGCGCCGTCATTTTACGGATCATGATCTTGCGCCGCATGTTCAGTTCTTCGCGCAACGCCAGCGTCATGCGCGCCCGTTCTTCTTCAACCGCGGCTTTTACCTTGCGGCGGCGGTCGGCCAGTTCGTCCTCGATCTCGGCCAGCCGCCCCTGCAACCGCTTTTCCTTTTCGGTATCGGCTTCCCGCTCGATGCCTTCGCGCATTTCCGCCAAACGGCGGCGGCTTTCAAATTCCAGCCACTCTTCCTTCTTTTTCGCCAGGTCGCGGTACCGCTGGTCCAGCCGCTCTTCGATGCGGCGGGCCTCGTCATCCGCGAACCGTCCCGCCTCGCGCGCCCGTTCATCCCGCAACCGGGCCATTTCGTCGTCCAGCTTCAGCAGGCGCGCTTCTTTTTCGCGCTGCATCGCGGCGGTCAACTCCGCGTGCAGCTTTTGCCGCTCGTTCTGCATGTCGGCGGCGATGCGGGCCAAGCGGTCCCGTTTTTCCCCTTCCACCGCTTCCGCAAGCTCTTCAAGCCGCCGCTGGTGTTCTTCCTTGATGAACCGCTTGATCTGCGCCACCGCCTCTTCACGCTTCTGCTCGCCCCAGGTTTTTATCCGGCGCTGTTCTTCCTCTTCGGCCTTGCGGCGGTGGATGGCCACCTCGTCGGCGATCTTTTTCCGGTCGTACTCCACGCGGCTTTCCAGCAGTTCGCGTTTTATCTGCTCTTCCTCGCGCAGCTTCGCGTCCAGTTCGCCCACCAGCCGCGATTTTTCGCGCTCTTGCCATTCCAGCAGCGATTCCTGCGCCTTGCCGCGCCGCAGCTCCATCTCGCGCTCCCACGCCTCCATCCGGCGTTTGCGGTCGTCTTCCAGCGCCCCTTTCATCCCGGCTTTCAGGCGCGATTCCTCATCGCCCAGGTTGGCCCGCAGGCGGGCGCGCATCTCGGCCATTTCGCCGTTGATCTCCTCGGCCAGCGTTTTCCGCAGCCGCATTTCCTCGGTGTTGATCCGCTCGCGCATTTCGCCGCGCATGGCGGTTTCCACGTCGCGCACGGTCTGCCCCATCGCGTCGGTTTTGCGGCGGATCTCCGCCTGCATGTCCTGATCCAGCTGGCCGAGCCGCTGCGCGCGGATATTCGTTATCTCGGCGCGCACTTTTTCGATCTCCTGGTCGCGGTAGAGCCGCATTTCGGCGGCGATGGCGTCCATCAGCCCTTCGCGCTGGCGCAGCAGTTCGTCGTTCAGCTCCTGCACGCGCCGTTGCCGTTCCTCGCGGATGATGCCGATGATCGTTTCCTCTTTTTCCTTGCGCTTCTGCCGCACCGCCTCTTCCATCAGGCCGGTGAGGCGCGCCTCTTCCTCCGCGACCCGCTGTTGCATGTTCACGCGCAGCTCGTCCGCCACGCGTGCCAGTTCGCGGTCCATCTCGGCGGCGCGGGTGGCGCGTTCCTGGGCGATGTCGCGGCCGATGTCCGCCATCCGCGCCTGGCGGTCGGCTTCCATCTGCGCGTTCAATTCCTCGCGGCGGCGCCGGACGTCCGCCTGCGCTTCCACCATCAGTTTCTGGCGGCCCTGTTCGGCCTCCAGCGATATGCGTGCCTTGATCTGCTCGCGCAGCCGGGCGGTTTCCTGTTCCAGCGCCGCCAGCCGTTCCTGCCGCAGCTTTTCCATAAGCGGCGGGATCTCTTTTTCCTTTTCCTCCCGCAGGCGGCCCATCTCCGCGGCCAGCGCCTTTTTCAGCCCCGCGCGCTCGGCATCGATCTCCTGTTCCAGGTTGCGCCGGATGACGGACCGGCGGTGGTGTTCCTCCTCGTCCATCTCGCCTGACAGGCGCATCACGTCGCGGTAAATATCGGCGGTGAGGTAATTGCGGGTGCGGGCGGCGTCGGCTTCAAGCTCCTTTTCCACTTCGCGCCGCACGGCCGAGACATCCGCCTCCAGCGACGCCATTTTATTCCCCCGGTGGCTTTCCACGGCCCGGTCGATCTCCTCGATGCGGGCGCGGCGTTTTTCCTCCAGTTGCTGCCAGATCATTTCGCGGATTTTCTCCACCTCTTCGGCGAGTTCCGTCTCCATTCGCGCCAGTTTTTTCTTTTTTTGCATCAGCATGGCGGCGTCGATCTCGGTTTCGGCCATCTTGCGCCGCTGCACGATGTCGCGGTCGGCCCCCACTTTCGCGGCGCGGTAGTACGCCTCTATCTGCGCGTCGATTTCCTTCAGGCGGTAATCCTTCACCTTCTCCATGGCGTCCAGCGCCTCGCGTTCTTTCAGCGCCGTTTCGGCGGTCAGGCGCGCGGCGTGCTCCGCCTTCATGATCTCGTAATCCTTATCGAGCTGCTTCTGGCGTTCGCGCCGCTGCTGTTCCATCCATCCGCCCAGTTCTTCCAGGTTCCGCTTGCGGCGGTCGGCCAGCTCGGCGTCCAGCCTGCGCGCCGCCTGGGCGTTCCGTTCGGCCCGTAACTGCTCCATGTCCCGGTCCAGCGCCGCGATGCGCCGTGCGCGCTCCGCTTCCAGTTCCTTTTCAAGCGCGGCGGTCATTTCCGCTTTTTCGGCGGCGGCGTGCGGCGATACCGAGGCGACCGGCGCGCCGAACAGCCGCTCCAGCCCCTGGCGCATCCGCTCATCGCCCAGCTCTTCCACGCGGGCGATATCCATCGCCACCGGCCCCACCGCGTCCAACTGCGGGCTGGCTCCCGGCCGCGTCAGCAGGGGGGGGAGTACAAAAACCGGCAGATAAAACACCTTGCGGATGCCGGCTCCCGTGATATCGATCGCGGTTTTCAGCCGCCGTCCCGCCGTTTCCATGTGATCCGGCGCTGAAACGGAATTGACGATAATGTTGCATGCCAGCGCCGCCCGTGCCTTCTCCCACGCGGGGGCAAGAAGCGGGTAGCGCGATTTGAGCATCTCGCCGATGCGTGATAGCCGCCCCCCGGATTCAAGCGGCTGCGCGCGGCGTATCTCGCGCAGCGCCTCGGGGCCGTTGGCCGCCTTCAGTATCAAACGTTCAAATTTGCGGACAACCAGCGTCACCAGAACGTCGCGCAGGCCGTCCATTCCCGCCTCGCTGGCGGCGGCTACGATGCCGGGGCCGTCGGCCCCCAGAAAGTAATCGGCCGTCCTCCGGTCGGTTATCGGGCCGAGGTCCAAGACCACATAATCGGCCCCCGACCGGCGCAGGCGTTGCAGCAGGTTGCCCCGCGCTTGAATGCGGTTGCGGCCGCTGCGCGGCTTTCCCCCCGCGCGGAGAAATGAAAGCCCCTTCACCGGTGTTTCCCCGGCGAGGTCGGCTATGCTTTTGGTTTTGGCGTAGAGGTCGATGAGGGATGCTTCCGGGGCGGTGATGCCCAAAATGCGGCTGGCGGCGCGGGAGCCTTCGCTGAAATCCAGCAGCAGCACCTTTTTTCCGGTGCGGGCCAATGCAGCCGCGGCGTAGGCCGCCACCAGCGATTTGCCGCACCCCCCGCCGGTGCCGGTAATGGCGAGTATCCGGGTGGTAACGGGCAGACCGTCCGCCTTATCCTTCAACGCACATTCCTCCTCAAACAGGCTCCATTATATCCCACCCGTCAGTGAGACCCAAAAAAGCGTCAAAAACCGGGCGGACTAAGGATGCCCAATCTCAATATTGCAAGTATTATGCCTGAATTACGCTCCCCAAGCCGGACGGGACGCCCCAGCCCGAATCCGTTCAATCTTTCCCCGATCCGGCTAATGGCCCCGCCGCCGTATTGCGTTTTGTCATACGTCGGCTCTTGACAATTTCATGCCTTTTGCTTAGTATCTGCGCTTAACTAATAGGGAACAATCAACAACTTTTTGGGGAGGATTTAAAATGAGATCAGTTGTTTTCTCGATGGTACTGGCGTTTGCCGTGGCGGTTGGCGTTTCGTACGCCGGCGACGCGGGTAAAGGCGAAACCTTGTTCAACACCACGGGCAAATGCAAAGTCTGCCACAAGACCACCGATGCCAAGTTGGTTGGACCGGGCCTTGCCGGCGTGACCAAAGCCTTCGACGATGCGTTCCTGAAGGAATGGATCAGCGATGCGCAGGGCACCTGGGCGAAGGGCGGACCGCAGATTGAAGCCATCCAGAAGAAAGCCAACAAAGTGGGCAAGCCGAAAACCGCCATGGCTCCGGGCAAGCTGGCCGCCGCGGAAGTTGACGACGTTATCGCGTACCTGCACACGCTGTAATCTCTCCGATCCGCTATAATAAGGGCGCGTCCTTTTTGGGACGCGCCTTTTTTTTATTCAGGTGCCGGGCGATGAACCACAGAGGCACGGAGCCACGGAGAAACCTGATCGGAAAAAACCAAAAACTGGTTTTTTAAAAAGAGGCTTATATTGCATTTCTGTGCCTCTGCGTCTCTGTGGTTATATTCATCTTGTGGAGAAGTGGGCATGAAGTATTGGGCGATGGCCGGTTTCGCGCTTGCGCTTGCCGCCTGTCCGGCGGGGGATCACAAGGAGGCCGCGGGGTACAAGCCGGACGGCAAGTACATTTTCAATAACGCTGCCAAAGGCAACTGCATCACCTGCCACCGCGTTACCGCCGAAAAGTATGTCGGGCCGGGACTGGCCGGAACTGGCGCTCTGCACAGCCGCGCCTGGCTGGAGAGGTGGCTGGCCGATCCGCAAAAAGTGTGGAATGAAAACGGCGCCGAAACCCTGGATCTGAAAAAACGGATGAACGCGGAAACGCGCAAATTCACCGGCATGAAGGTGATCAACCTGCTTCAGGATGCCGAGCGCGCCGCCCTGGCCGATTACCTGATGACGCTATAGCTCCGGCGATGGCGGCGATTCAAAACCGGCGTCGCCCCTACTGAAGAAACGGCGATGCGGGCCATCCGCCGCCGGCGGATGCCTGCCCGGCCGCGCCCGGAAGGCGGATGCTGAACGTGCTTCCCTTGCCCGGCGTCGATTCCACCGCAAGCGAGCCGCCATGGGCGGCGATAATGTCATTGGAAAGCGGCAAGCCGAACCCGGTGCCCTTTTCCCCGGCGGTGCCCGTGGTGGATGTTTTTTCTTCGTATTTGAACAGCGTGCCGAAACGGTCATGGCTGATGCCCACGCCGGTATCGGAGACGGCGATGGTGGATGGCTCGCCTTCCGGCATGAAGATGGCCACCGTGCCGCCGCGGTGACAGAACTTTATCGCGTTCGAGATAAGGTTTTGGAGAACCTGCCCCAAAAGCTCCGGGTCGGCGTACATGCGGGCCTCTTTGGGCAGCCGGTTTACCAGCGTTATTCCTTTCCGTTCCGCAAGGTCGGCAAGGTCGGCGATGATCTTTACCGACAGAAAATGAATATCCGTGAAAACCTGCATGGGGGTTATCCGCCCGCTTTTGATCCTTGAAACATTCAATATGTCATTGATGAGGGCGGCCATATTCTCGCCGCTGCGGATGGACGATTCCAGCAGCTTTATTTTCCCCGCGTCCGCATCCCCCAGGTCTTTCTTCAGGATTTTGAGGAACCCGATCATCGCGCCCAGCGGTTCCTTGAGATCGTGCGAAACAAGGGTCACAAATTTATCTTTCAGCTGCGTGGCGGTCTCCGCCGCTTCTTTCGACGCTTTCAGATTTTCTTCCGCCCGTTTGCGTTCGCCGATATCGCGGCCGATCCCCTGCACGCCCGCCGGTTGTCCATTACTGATGATCAGCCAGGTATTCAGTTCCACCGGGATTATCTCGCCGTTCCTGGTGATGATCTCCAGCTCGTACCGCGTGTAGGGGCTTTCCCCTTTTAATTTGGCTTCGGTCATCGCGTGCGCTTTCCCCAGGCTTGCCGGATGCACGATCTTGCTTATGGGGGCGCCGTCCAGCTCCTCGGCGCGGTATCCGCACCGTTCGCACAACGCCCGGTTCACCGAGGTGAATATGCCATCCATGTTGTGTGAATAGATATAATCGCCGGCGTTCTCGAAAACTTCGCGGTAGCGCGCTTCGTTTTGCCGGATCGTCTCCTCCATCCGGTTCCGTTCCGTAATGTCCCGGCCCACCGCGTAAAGCTGCCGCTCCCTTCCGGGGCCGGCCTCCACCGCCACGGTTTTCCAGGAAAGCCGTTTATACGAGCCGTCTTTGCAAAGAAACCGGTTCTCAAAGGTGATCGCCGTTTCTCCCCGGAATTGCCGTTCAATATCCCGTATGGCCGCTTCCCGGTCGTCCGGGTGGATGAACCCGATGTATGGTTTTTCCAGCAGTTCCTGTTCGCCGTAACCGAGCGTCTGCGTGAATGCCTGGTTGATTTTTTTATAATAGCCGTCCATCCCCGCGATGCAGACGAGGTCGGGCAGCAACAGAAAAAACCGCTCCAGCAGCCGGTGCGCTTCATCCGATTCCGTCCTGGCTTTTTCCAGGGCTGTACGGGAAGAGGAAAGGTTTTTTGCCATCGCGTTTATGTTTTTGGCCAGCGCCCACATCTCATCTTTGGAATCAACCCACACGTTCACGTCCATGTTCCCCTTGCCCACCTCCCTGACCGCGTTGCTGAGCCTGGCGATGGGGCGCGATACGGTGCGGGCAAACAGCAGGATCGCCAGGATGCTGAAACCGCCGATCACGGCCATGGAGATGAACAGGCGGTTCCGCAGTTCGGCAACGGGCGCGAAAACAACCTTGGCTGGCATATGCAGGATGAGGATCCATCCGTTTCCCTTGTAATCCCGGTACCCCTTTTCCCGGCCGAACGTCACGATTTCCTCTTCCCTGCCGGGCAGCCGCAGGCGGTACTTCTTGCTCATGTTCCCCCGTCCCGCATCGGCTTTAAGGTATTCCCAATAGTCCGAAGTTTTCTTCAGGATGTTTTCCGGGTTGTAGTTGGAATAGATGATGAGGCCGTTCCCGTCCACCAATTCCATTCCCATCAGGCCCTCTTTTTCCATCTTCTTGTCATAGGGCTGGATCAATGAGACGGGTTTGATGATTTCGCTCAGCCAATCCACGGTCATTCTCCCCACAAAAACGCCGGTGCGCGCCCCGTTGCCGTCTTTTGCCGCCACCGCGACGTGGAAGAGCGGAATTTTGAGGGATTCCGAAATATACATGCCGATAACGCGGTCTTTGCCCGATTCGATTTCGGGCCAGTATTTGGAGGGGGGATGGATTTTTCCCACGTCCTGCCCCAAGGTGTCGACGATCCTTTTTCTGGACATGTCAAAGTATGAGAGCGAAATGTAGCTGTCGCTGCTTTTCCAAAGTTCCTCCAGCCGCTCCAAAACAAGTTTCGGCGAAGGGTTGGTCGATCTGAAGGGAGACTCGCTCGCCAGCATTTTCATGTCCATGGACCGCTCAAAAAGAACCTTGTCGATCCTGTCCATTTTCCCCAGCGCGCGGGATTCCATCTGGTTGGAAATGGTTGTTTCAAGGATTTCCCCGCTGGAGGAGGTAACAATGTGCGTAATGAAAGCGCAAAGTATCAGAAAGAGCGCTGAAAAAAGCACCGTCAGCTTCGTGGCGAATTTCACGTTCCTGTTCCCCATTCCCCAATTTAATGTCAATGCCGCAAAATGGGGCGCGAATGTACGCGGTTACCGCATCAACCATGGCCGCTGTCAACCCTCACTCCCCTGCCGGCACTATGAATTATAATCCACAATGGCGGCGCGCCGGGAGTGCCAATAATTATAAAGGTTGCCGGTCCAAAAAGCTGAAGCGCCATACCTCGCTTCAAAAACCGGTGGGCGCGTTAAGCCGCCAGCCAGAAAAGGAGCATGCTGCCTAGTACGCCCAGTACGAATTTGATGGAGCCTGTCAGAAAGGACATCATGCGGAAAACCGCGTACAGCGCGAGCGCCGTAATGCCCACCGGCAGCGGATTGTCCTGTATATATTGCAAATACGAGTGAATAAAGTTCATCCGGGCTTCCTTTTTCTTCCGGAAAAAATTATTGCATATTTCCGCGCGCCTGTCATGTGGGCGCTCCTTTGCACCCTTGTGGTTATATTTTTTATGGATGATGAACCACAGAGGCACGGAGCCACAGAGAAATGCGTTTGGGAAAACCAATAACAAACGGTTTTTCAGAAAGAATTTGTTTTTTAACTCTGTGTCTCTGAGTCTCTGTGGTTATTCTTCCCACGCTTTTACCACTTGCCGCCCCCGCCGCCTCCGGAAAACCCTCCGCCGCCGAAGCTGCCGCCCCCGCCAAAACCGCCGCCCCCGCCGCCGAAGAATCCACCGCCTCCCATGAACCACGGCGGGGTGGGGCCGCCGCCCCGGTAATCCTTGTAGTTCTTTGATACCACATAATCAAACAGCAGCCCCGCCAGGCCTAGCGCCACCGCCAAAACGCCGATGAAGAGCAGCGACAGCCCGAACAGATACCCAACCCCCGCGCCTGCCCCCGCGCCGATGAGGCCGCCGGGCCACCACTCCTTCGAGCGCCCCAGCACCGCCGCCATCCACGAAATGAGGATGATGCCGAGGGGGAAGAGAACGCTGAAAAGGTCAAAGTAGCCGGTCTTGCCGCGCCCGCTGCCTTTGCCGGTGCGCTTATCGGTGAATATCTCCCCCTTGATGGCCGCCTTGGTTCCTTCCACCGCGGCTTGCAGCCCGCCGTAAAAATCCCCTGCGCGGAAACGGGGGCGCACCATCTCGCGGAATATCGCTCCCGCTTCGGCGTCGGTCACCGCCCCTTCAAGCTGCCGCCCGCAGGCTATCCAGAAATCGTGGGTATCCAGCGCCACCAGTATCAGCGCACCGTTGTCTATCCCCTTTTTGCCCACGCCCCACTGGTTGCCCGCGTTGGTGGCGTACTCCCACGCCTGAAGTCCGCCGGTATCCTTTACGATGAGGATGGCTATTTCGGTGCCGGTCTGCTGTTCGTACGCGTGTAATTCGGCCTCCAGCGCGTTGCGTTGCGCCGGTTGCAGCAGCCCCGCCGCGTCGGTGACCAGCCCCGTGGGAGCCGGAATGACCGGGGGGGCGGCGAAAGCGGCGGCGGCCCACAATGCCGCCGCCAGCGTCAGTGGAAGGAGAAACCGCCTCACTTCTTGTCGAAGGAGACCGTTGGCGGCGTATCGGCTCCGCCCTTCGCCTCGAACAGCGTTTTCGCGGTGAAGCCGGACATCCCGGCGATGATGCTGCCGGGGAACATCCGTATGGTCATGTTGTACATCTTTACCGTCTCGTTATAGCTCTGCCGCGCGAACTGAATGCGGTTCTCCGTGCCGGCCAACTCGTCGTTCAGCCGCATGAAGGCTTCGGTCGCCTTGAGGGTTGGGTAGCTTTCCACCGTCACCAGCAGGCGCGATATCGCGCTGTTGAACTGGTTGGCGGCGTCGATCTTTTCATTCGCGTTGCCGGCCTTGGCCCACGCCGAACGGGCGTTGGTCACGGCCTCCAGGGTGCCTTGCTCGAAATTGGCCGCCCCTTTCACGGTGTTAACGAGGTTCGGGATGAGGTCCATCCGCCGCTGGTATTGCACCTCGATCTGGGCCCACGAGGTCTTGGCGGACTCGTCCAACTGCACAAGCGAGTTGTAGGTGTTGACGCCCCATGCCGCAAAGAAGAAGAGTACGATGCCGATAGCGATAAGGATAATGGTGCTTTTTTTCATGGTTCCTATGCTAGCGAACTTTCGCATTTTTGGGGAACATTTTTTAAAAAGGTGGAATTGGGATAGAATTTTATCAGCGATAATGGGCGATGGGATTGAAGGAGAAAACAGATGAAAACCAAGGCCAAACAAAAAAGACCGGAGGTCATCCTCAAAAACGGCAAGCCTTCAGCGGTAATCATCGATATCAACGATTACTTTGAAATGCTCGAAAGGCTGGAAGACGTGGAAGACATCAAGACGCTTGCGGCAATGCGGAAAAAACCGCTCAAATTCACAAGCCTTGACGGTTTTTTGAAAAACCGCGCGCCGCATGCATGAAATCCTTCTGGAGCGGACGGCGGAAAAAGATTTAACGCCTTCCGGCGGAAGTTTTTTCCCGCGTCATTTCCCAAATCAAAAAGCTTGCCGCCAATCAACGGCCACCGGGCAGCCGCAAAATAACCGGCTCCCACAACAGTTGGCGGATTCGAATAGGCGATTACCGGGTTATCTATGACATTGATGATAGGCGGAAAACCGTCAGCGTAATGTTCATCCGCCACCGCAAGGACGCCTATCGGTAGGCTTTTCACCGCCGCCGGTATCTTTCAAAGCGGGATATGCGGTAACGCCCTTGAAGCAGCTTTTTCGTTATTAGGGATTTCCTAAATGGCAAACCTCCCCATGGGATGGAAGGAATGGTAGAATGACATTCTGTGCAGGGTGGCAAAAGACAGGATAATAACCGGAGGTGAAAGCATGAGGCGGAACGTAATCCAGATTATCGTGTATCCGGGCAATGAGCGCGGCTATGTTGCCGAGTGCGTCAATCTGCCGGTTGTTACGCAGGGGGCAACGATAGACGAAACCATAAAAAACATGCAGGAGGCGTTGGCCCTGCACATCGAAGGCGAGAGCCTGGAAGAGATGGGCTTGGCCCCCAACGCGCCCCTCATGGTGAGCATGGAGCTGGAACCGATCCATGCCTAAACTCCGGCGTTTATCCGGAGCGCAGGTGATCGCTGTTTTTGAGATTTTCGGTTTTGCCGTTGCCGGTCAAAAAGGGAGCCACGTCAAGCTGGCAAGGATCATCGGCGGGAGAAGGCAGATACTCACCGTTCCCAACCATAAAGAAATAGATACCGGCACGCTCCGCGCCATCTACCGGCAGGCGGGGGCATTTATTCCCGAAGCAGAGCTAAAAACCAATTTTTACAGCGAATAACGGGGTATGGTTGTATTTGCGGTTTAGGATTCACTTAAAAAAACATCCTCCGCACAGATACACCTTCAGGCTGAAACCGATCGTGAGTATGCCGGTAACCAGGTGGAAGATCAGGCTATGCCAAAAACCGAATCCGTCGTCGCCGCGGGTGTAATAGTCTGGTGACGGGTCGAATATCTGTTTGAAGTCGGAATTTGGCAGTATGGGGTTCCAGATCACCCCGGTTCTCAATCCCTTGATCACATGATAGAAGCTGAATATCCCCATCGCCAAACAAACCCATGCGGCCCAGCGCAGGCCGTCCTCGCGCGTGATGTGCGGAATTCAATCCGTCAGCGCGGGCGGAAGCTTGTCACCGGTGGCCATGCGATCCATTATCCCCCTATCTTTGATTTTACCGCCCCCATATCTGTGCCGATTGACAGAAAAAGATATTTGCTATAGCTTTGACCGCATGGGATCTGTCAGAGGAGTTCTGTTTCTTGCCGCGGCGATGGCGCTGTGTGCCGCTCCCGCTTGGGCCAATGGACACGAACATGGGCCGTGCGAGATGCATTCCCAACACGCCGCCGCGGCGGATATGCATCACGGGCATTCGGCGGAACCGCCGGGCCAAGCGCAGGCTGATGCTCTCCCCGTTGAAGAAATTCCAGTGGGAACCTCTGCCTCCGCCGATGAAAACCAACACTGTTCGCATGGCGGAACCGTCAGCGCGGCAAAATGCGAAATGAACATGCCTCACTGCAAGATGACCGGCGGCTGCTGCATTAAAGGGGCCGGCCCCCTTTCCACCGGCGCCAAAGACAAAGCGGCCGGCCAGGAAGACAATGCCAATCTTCCTTTGGCGCATTATCTCAATGTAGATGAACGGTCCGCTTATCTGCTGGACGGCGATTTGCCTAAAATCGAACTGGCCTTCTCGCCCATTCCCCGCCCCCCTTCCGCCTAACCCCTTCCCTTAAAGCGATAGATGCGCCTTTTTGGGCGCGCAATTGCTTTGCGCAGGGTATCCGTTTACCAAATGCCGTTGTTATAAACACGCGCGGTCTTCATGCGGTTTCGCATCCGCGGGGATGTCTTCGGCCGGTATATGCATTTAGCCTTGCTGAAAGCCCGGTTGCGCCCAAAGGCACGTGCCAAATCATCGAATGGTAATAAAGGGGCCGATATGTGTGGAAAAAGAGCCTATAGGGACCGGTTGTCGGCGATGCTCATGCTCGCCGGGATCAAGGCCAACGGAAAGGGGCACCGCGTGGAGCGGCGGTTTTATCAATGCGGCAAATGCAACTCATGGCATTTGACATCGCAGGAGATAAAGGTTTCCAGCCGCGCGGCTGCGTAATCAGCGGGGGTTGAGGAACGCCGCAAATCCGAAAAGCTCAAGGAGTGTTTGGACTGCGGCGATCCCCGTAAAAATATCATTGGGCGGCAAGGAGTAAAGCCATGTTTGGCTTTACCGGAAAAAAACAGATTGGATTCGGAGGATATTGGATATGAAGAGATTTCCAAAGGTATTTTTTGCAGTTGCCGTTTTGTCGCTGTTGGCGGGCGGCGCCATTGCCTGGGCCGCCGGTGAAAAAGTTACGGACGCAAAAAAGAAGGATGAAAAGGCGGCTGAAAAACAGGCAAAGAAGTCTGAGGCTCCGGCATCGGTTCCCGCTTCAGCCCCGGCTTCTGCTGTAAAGGCCGCCGAGCCGTCGGCGGGAACTCCCGCCGCGCAACCGGCTGAGAAGAAATAATCGCTCCCGGCTCCTACCTCCCTCGAACGGGCGGCGGCATCAAAAACCGCCGCCCAAAAAACAGGGGAAAAACCGATCTTGCCACGGAGGGCATGAACTGCTTCACACAAGCGGAAAACCCCTCCCTTGGGGAACTATGGGCGTTGCGGAGCAAGCGAACCCGTCTTTTCATCATGCCTAAAGGCAAAGACCTCGCCGCTATAGATGCGGGAATTACGCGGGGAACACGGCAAGCGTGAGGCCGCATGCTTTAAACTCGTCCTTGTGAAGCGGCTATTTATTTTTGTTTTTGCCTGACGTTTCTTTCGAAAACATCCAGATACCGCTCATTCACGAAGCCGGGCCAGAGCCGCCCTTTTTTTGCATCAAGTACAAGCAGCTTCATGTCGAGCAGCTTTTTCAGATCCCTTCGCCTGCTTTTATCGGTTAGCTTTAGATACAAGCTCTTGTACCACGGGGCATGTTCCACCTCCGACATTAGCGGTGGCGTGCCGCTTGCGGATATCTGCGTAACTATCGTGTATTGGCGGGCGTTGATCTTTTTTTCGTCGAACGACTGTTTGATCTTTACTTCAAATAGAAAGAGGCGGACAAGGCCATTTACCCTGTCATCCAGGGCGTTGATTACCTCAAAAAGCCCTTCAAGGTGGAACTTGATGAATGGAGTGTTCGGAAATGGTTTGTGCGTCCCGCTATTTTTCCGGCAGGTATTGAACAACGTGAAATATCCATCAATATGGCGGAGATAATAACCCGCCATTGCGAACGGGGCGTATTGAAAATCTTCCCGCTTTAGGATGGTGGCCTCAAGTACCCTGCCTACCCGGCCATTGCCATCCCAAAAGGGGTGTATCAGCTCGTAATACAGATGAACCAGCGGGGCGCGAAAAAGCGCGGGGACTTTTTTGTCCTCCATCTCATTGTGCCAATCCACTAGCGCGTTCGTGAGCAGTTCGATGTCCGCCTTGAGTTGCGGGGGCTTATATCTGCCGCCGTGGCTGATATCGCCAACGTGCGTCACGGTATCTTTTTGGTTGTTGCGGAAAAGGCCCGGTTGGTTGTGGGGGTGCGATAATCCATTGGTAATGGCGGAATGTATCTCGCGGATAAAATCGACGGACAGCCGCCATCCTTTATTTTGAGCGGCGGTTAGGGCCAAGTCGTATGCACGTTTAATATTTACCGCCCGGACCTCTTCCTCTTTGCTGATCGCTTCGGGTGGAAGGCTTAATATCCGTTCGGTTTCTTCCTCTGTAAGCGTACCCCCTTCGATGGTGTTTGTACCGTAGATACTGCCGGCGATAACTTCTTTTTCAAGTTTTATGGCGACATTGGAGAGCGGCAGTTTTTTAAAGCGCTCCTGTGCGTCCAGTACGCGCTGAAAAATTAAATGAATTTCAGCGGTATCAAACCCCATTTGAAAGAGAAAAGGCCCGAACCGGTTGGTATCAACCCTTCTATTGACATCCGCCAACTCTAAGACCATGGATAAATAATAGCGTATTGACCCATTCATTGTCCAAGTAAATGTCCATAATATTGTCCGTGAATAGGGTGCGCTATTAGTATGTTTTTACGGCGCTTACTCTGACATTTGAATATTGTATGGGCAGTAAAATGTCCATATATATAATCCCCAGTTAAGCGGACATTTCCTTTGGCATAAGCCGCCATCCAAAATTGCTTTACATTGGGGGGCGGTTGCGTGTAATATCCTTTTTTCCCACATTTGAGAAACTGAGGAGACGATATCATGGCTATGGAATGTGAAATCTGCGGCAAAAAGCCGGCGTACGGCAGCAATATCTCGCACGCGCACAACGTGACGAGCCGCCGCTACAACCCGAATCTGCAACCGGTCCGCGCCGTCATCAACGGCACCGTGCGCAAAATACGCGCCTGCACCCGCTGTATCCGCAGTGGCAAAGTGGTGAAACCGGCCGCCCGCAAGATACCGGCAGCCGCGCCCGCCGCAAAATAATCCGCTTTTCAAACGGCGATTGACGGGAGGATGTTGAAAAACATCCTCCTTTTTTATTTCTCCTGCGAAAAAGCGGCGTGGGCCGCCGCTGTTTTTTCATCCAACACCGCGTGGCAATCGGCCGCCGTTGCCCCCTCGGTATACAGCGTCAGCACCGGCGCGCCCTTTCTGATGACGCTCCCCTCGTGCGGGATGTCCCGCGCATTTTTTGCGAACCACTCCGCGCTACCGCTAAACGTAAAATCGTCCTGTGCATAAATCACCTTGTTGCCAATCACCCCAGCGGCATCCGCGCGGGAAAAATCGGGGCCGGCATCCGGCGACATCTGCGCCGCGATCAGGTCGGTCCCGTGCAGTTTTGCAAAAAGCGCGGCGGTGGCGGTGGGGCGCGGATTGATCTCCAAAAGCCACAGCGCTTCATCGTTCAGGATGAAGTCGGCCCCCCACCAGCCGGTCATGCCGCTTGCGGCGGTCACGCGCGCGCCGAAAATTTCAAGCGTGCTCGAAACATCCGGGGTCAGCGGCGCGGGAAAAATTCCACCGCCGTACAAAAACCCGTGGTTAAGGTGAAGCGACGCTCCCAAAAAACCGCTCCGCCCCGCAGCCGAGAAAAAAAGCGCCCCGATGCTTTCGCCTTGGACGAACTCTTGCCGGTATTCATCTTTTCCCAATATGCCGTCGTCGGGACGAATGCCGGTGCCCCCGGCGGTTTTGGAGGATTTGACGATCCACGGCGTTTTTGACGTACTTGGCGCGGTTGCATGAAAAGAAATAAGCGGAAAACGGATGCCGCCGCAGGCCATTTCGCGTAAAAAAGTAATCTCTCGCGCCATCGCCACCACATGTGCCGGGGCGTTGAGGACTTTCTTTTTCCGCGCGGCTTCCGCCAAAACCTCCGCCGCCGCCTCGATCGGCGATCCGAAGAGCAGCGGCTCCGGCGCGGTTTTCCACGCGCGCAAAAATTCCTCCGGCGTTTCCCCGAAGCCCCCCGGTGTCAGTGGGGATGCGAACCGCGCCCCGTCCCAATCGTTGAATCCATCCGCCGCGCACACGCGCCACCCGTGCGTGTGAGCGTTCTCGCACAGGGGGCGCGCGTGGCGGCTGATAACGGTTACGGTGCGCTGCATGGAATAATTGTACGGCCAACCGCCGCCGCATGCGCGGATTATGGTAAATTTAATGCGTGGCGAAGCACGGTAAAAGCAGGGAGTGGCATGAGGCCGTCATCCATGAATACGCGCGGATGATGGTGAAAAATCCACGCTCGCACGTTTTTGTTTCGATGGCCGACACCTGCCTCCGCGCGGGGCGGGCGAAGTTGGCGCTTGACGTGTTGAACAAAGGGCTTCGCTGGCACCCGGCGCTGAACGCCGCGCATGTGCAGAAGGGGCGGGCGCTGATGGCGCTGGGCCGCTTGCCGGAGGCGAAGCAGAGCCTCGGCTACGCAATGCGGAGCAACGCGCAGAACGTGCTCGCGCGCAAGCTGCTGGCGCGGCTGTATCTGGAGACCGGCGAACCGGCGCGCGGGATGGAGATGCTGGACGAGATACGGCGGCTGTGGCCGGATCACGAGCCGGCGGCGAAACTGTATGACGAGTTGCGCGGCGCGATTGAAAAGGAAATGAACGGCAAGGAACGCGCCGGGGAGCGGGAACCTGCCGATACCGGCCGCCGGGAGGCGTTGGGAACGCTGGAACGGTGGCTGGGCAACGCCAACAAAATGATGGTGAAGGGGTGATGCGGTGGAAAAAAAAGTTTTAATCATCAACGGGCCGAATATCAACATGCTCGGCATCCGGGAGAAGGATGTATACGGGGCGGTTTCCTACGATGACATGTGCGTCACGCTGGCGCGCATGGCGAAGGAGATGAATATTTCGCTGGAGATATTCCAGTCCAACCACGAGGGGGCGCTGGTGGACAAGGTGCAGTCCGCCCGCGCGGCGGCCGGCTTCATCATCATCAATCCCGGCGGGTACACCCACACCAGCATCGCCCTGCGCGACGCGCTGGCCGCGGTGCGTGTGCCGTTCATCGAGGTGCACATTTCGAATATCTATGCGCGCGAGGAGTTCCGCCACAAGAGTTTTCTTTCCGGTATCGCGGCGGGGCTGATCGCCGGTTTCGGCGTAGAGGGGTATTACTTCGCGCTGGAAGCGGCGAACCGGCTTATCGGCCGCGGCGAAGATTCCGGCGCGCGGCGGTGAACGGTTTCCACAAGGCGCGCATGCGCCGCCTTCTTGCACGGCTTGACTCCCTCGGCCTGGACGCGCTGGTGACGTTGAACCTGAAAAACGTCCGGTGGCTCACCGGCTACAGCGGCACCGCCGGCGCGTGCGTGATCTCCGCCAAAGGCAATTTCTTTTTCACCGATTTCCGCTATGCGTCGCAGGCGAAGGAGGAGGTGCGTTCGATGGCCCGCGTCATCGCCGCGAAGCCGCTGCCGGAAGCGGCGGCCGAAAAACTGAAAACGCTCCGCGCCAAAAAAATCGGTTTTGAACATGCCGACGTGACGGTGGCCGCGATGGCGAAGATGCGGAAAGCCGCCGCGGGCAAGTGGATTCCGTGCGACGCCATTGAAAAGTTGCGAATGATAAAGGACAGCGCCGAGATTGCGGCGCTGGAGAAAAACTTCGGGTATCTTGCCGCGGTGTTTAAGGATATTGGCGAAGTGCTGCGGCCGGGGCGCCGCGAGCGTGAAGCGGCCGCCGATCTGGAATACCGGCTGCGGTTGCGCGGGGGGGAGAAAGCGGCCTTCGATTTCATCATCGCCAGCGGGCCGCGCGCGGCGCTGCCGCACGGCGTCGCCGGTGATAAGAAGATGAAAAAGGGCGAGGTTATCATCGTCGATTGGGGCTGGGTGTTGGACGGCTATCACAGCGACAACACCCGTACGCTGTTTCTGGGAAAGCCGAAACCGAAGGTGAAGGAAATTTTCGACATTGTGCTGGAGGCCAACCAGCGGGCGATAGCCACAGTCGCCCCCGGCGTACCGCTGAAGGAGATCGATGCGGCGGCCCGCGATTATATAAAAGCGAAAGGGTACGGAAAATATTTCGGGCACGGCACCGGCCACGGCGTCGGGCTGGATATCCACGAAGCCCCCGGCGTCAGCTGGCGCAGCGCCGAGACTGCGCGGGAAGGGATGGTCTTTACGGTTGAGCCGGGCATCTACCTCCCCAGCCTCGGCGGCGTGCGGATAGAGGATGTGGTGCATGTCACAAAAACCGGGTGCCGCGTTCTCACGAAGAATATCCCCAAAACCGCGCGCGTACTGTAAGTCCGCCGTCCGCCGCGGAAGGGGGCTTCCATCGGCGGCGCGGCGCTATTTCAGGTGTACCGGACATCTCCGGGTACATGGGTGGAAAGATTATTTCGCGGCTTTTTCAGACACCTCTTTGGCGCTTACATCCAGCGCGTCCATCTGGTATTTCATCATTTCCTTGTCGATCGTTTTCGTGCCGCCGACCATCCCGAACGATTCTTCCGACCGGTATTGATCGGCGGTTTTTCCCGTGCTGAACGCGATCTGGCCGTTTTTGTCCACAAGCACATACACCACGCTGACAATGGCCGTTCCCTGGCCGGACCCGCCGGTAAGCGAGCTGAAGAATTTGCTTACCCCTTTGGTACCGTAGCCCAAATAGTTGGATTGCAGCCATACCCCGTCCACGCCGGCGTCGGCGCAAAACTGTTTGGCGGCCTCCACCACGGCTTTTTGAAATTCGCCGCAGGTGAGGCAGAGCACCCATTGCACTTCAACGAACGGCAAGTCGTCGGCCTGCGTCCACCGTTTATACCTTTCCGCGCTTGCCGAACCGGGGATTTTATTTTCGTTGTCTTTCACGGCCTGCGCGAATTTTTCGATTGCATCGTCTTTGCCGAGTTCCTTGGCGGAGACCATCTGCCACTTTTTCACGCCGGCAAGTTTTTCTTTATATTTGTCGAGCGCGTGTTTGGCCACGGTCTTGAAGTCGAACCCCTCGGCAAGGGCTTTGTCGGCCCCGGTGGCCTCGGTTTCCTGTCCCACATTTGAAAGCGCCCCCAGCCCATCGCTGGACAACACCACGTTGTATACCCCCATTCCCAATATGGCGATCTTCGCGGGCTCGCCGCCCGTCAGCACGCTTTGGGATTCGGCCCGGGAGCCGCCGGCTGAAAAGAGCACGAGCAACAGAAAAACAGCCAGCATTCTATTTATGAAACATGCTTCCCCGAAAAGCCTCCCGGAAATAGAAGAATAAAAACCTCTCGTTTCCTTTCTCATAAAAGCATTCTCCTTCCATGTTCAATGTCAACATTTTTAGGAAATGACTCCTTGAGCCACTTGCTACGGCAATTAAATTATAACAGGTTTTTAGGATAATTCACGCGGGCGCCCCAATTGCGTGACCCCCTTGTTTGGCTAAATATCAAGATTTAAACAAGAGGAGCACGGCATCAGCCCCCCGCCTATCACCAAAGCGGTGGGCAAGATGCTGGAAAAGTTGCCGAAGGCGGGATCGGAAAAATAACGGCGGCGCGGGTGAACTACCCCACGTCGACGAGCTGGAAGCGTTCGCGCCAGTCGCGCTGCATCTCGGCCCGCAGGCCGCGGTGTTCCGGTTTTTGCAGTTCGGGATCGCTTCGCACCAGCTCGAACGCCTCGTTGCGGGCGAATTTCAATATCTCGAAGTCGCGCACAAGATTCGCCATCCTGAGCGATGGCAGCCCCGATTGGCGGGTGCCCAGCAGATCTCCGGTACCGCGCAGTTCCATGTCTTTTTCGGCAATAACAAATCCGTCGCCGGTTTCCGTCATTACTTTCAGCCGTTCTTTCGCCACCGCGCTTAATGGATATTCAATGGCGAGGAGACAGCTGCTTTTATCCGCGCCGCGTCCCACGCGCCCCCGCAACTGATGCAACTGCGCCAGGCCGAACCGCTCGGCGTGTTCTATCATCATCACGGTGGCGTTCGGCTGGTCGATGCCGACCTCGATCACCGTGGTGGAAACGAGGACATCCACCTCGCGCCGCATGAAGCGGTGCATCACCTCGTTTTTTTCTTCCTGTTTCATCCGCCCGTGCACCAGACCCACCCGCAAGTGCGGAAAAACCTGCTCCTGGAAAACCTTCCACATGACGGTGGCGGCCTTCAGTTCGCTCTTTTCGCTTTCTTCCACCAATGGGTAAATGATGTAGGCCTGCCTTCCCTTTTTCACTTCGTTGTTGATGAGCAAGTATGCCTTGGCCTTTTCGGCCAGGCGGATGATTTTTGTTTCTATCGCCTGCCGCCCCTTGGGCATGGTACGGATGGTGCTCACGTCGAGGTCGCCGTAGAGCGTCATGGCCAGCGTGCGGGGGATGGGGGTGGCGGTCATGATGAGGGTATTGGGCCGATCCCCTTTTTTCATCAGCTCGGCGCGCTGCATGACCCCAAAGCGGTGCTGTTCGTCTATCACCGCCACGCCGAGGTTTTTGAATGCCACGCTTTGCTGGATGAGAGCATGAGTGCCGATCAGCAGGTCGATTTCCCCTTCCGCGGCGCGTGCCCGTATGTCGTCTTTTTTCTTTGTGCCGCTGGTGAGCAGTTCCACTCTCAGCGGAAAAACGTTTTTCGCCTTGGTGAGGTTGCTGAAATGCTGCTCGGCCAGGATTTCAGTGGGGGCCATCAGCACGCCCTGAAAACCGTTCATGGCGGCAAGCGTCAGCGTCACCGCCGCCACCACCGTTTTGCCGCACCCCACGTCGCCCTGCACCAGGCGGTTCATCGGGTGTTCGCCCCGCAGGTCGTCCAGAATTTCTCCCAGAACCGCCTGTTGATCGGGGGTCAGTTCAAACGGCAAGCGGGCGGTGACCGACGCTGATTGTCCGTCCGTCGCCGGTATGGTCACGCCCCGTACCCGTTCGGTATTGCGGCTTCGCAGGATAGCCATCGCGCATTCGATGAGGAAGAGTTCCTCGAAGATCATCCGCTTGTGGGCTGTCGTGCGGCAGGTGGCCAATTTTTCCGGCGGGGTGCCGGGGTCGGGCCGGTGGATGCCGATAACCGCTTCGTGGCGTGGCGGGAGGTGCAACCGCTCCAACAGCAGCGGCGGCAGATTCTCCGGCACCGGCGGGGCCGCGGCCAGCGCGGCGGCGACGACCTTCCGCATCGTTCCCTGATTGATCCCCTCGGTGAGCGGGTAGACCGGCAGTATGCCGCCGGTCACCTCGTCCTCGCCTTCGTCCACCACTACGATATCGGGGTGGGGCATCTCAAAGGAGCGCTCCGTTTTGCCCAGATGCACCCGGCCCGTGGCGACCACCTGCTGGCCCACGGAATATTTTTTTTTGAGGTAGTCGGAGCGGACGTTGAACCAGACGCAGCGCAGGATGCCGGTGGCGTCGCGGATGCCCATTTGGAAAAGGCTTTTGCCGAAGCGGAGGCGTTTTTCATTCGTCTCGTGAATGACGCCGCGGATGGTGAATGTTTCGCCCTCGCTCAACGAAGCGATGGGCCGGATATTGCGGCGGTCTTCGTAGCGGACGGGGAAGTGGAAGAGAAGGTCTTTTACGGTGGTGATGCCGAGGCGGGCGAGCTGTTCGGCCCGGCGCGGCCCCACCCCTTTGAGGAACTGCACTTCGGCGTCAAGGCGGAAAGCCGTCATCTCCCGTCAGTTCCTCCGCACGTGATACCCCGCATAACAGCCCTATGATAGCAGGTTGTGCGCGGCGGCTGGATAAGGCGGGAAAAAAAAGCCGCCCCGCCGGATAGAATGGCGGGACGGCCCATTGGTGCGGGGTTCCGGTTCTTATTTCGTCATCAGGAAATCGGCTATGTCGCCAGCCTGCGCTTCGGTGAGCTTTGGCGTCATGTGCGCCGGTTTCGGTTTTGTTTCCTTGTTTTGCCGTTTTTTCAGGTCGGCGGTTTCGGGGTCGTTCGCGGTCCACGTGCCCTGCGTATCGGTCAACCACTTCACGATCCAGGGTTTGGTGTGCAGCTTGCCGACGCCGTTGAGGTCCGGCCCCACCACTTTTTTTCCGAATGCGTGGCAGACCGGGCATTTTGCGGCCCCCTTGTCGTTAAACAACGCTTCCCCTTTCGCCGTATCGGCGAACGCCATCGGCGCCGTAACCAGACCCATAGCGAGAGTTGCCGCAAAAATTTCTTTTTTCAAATGGTCCTCCTGTTTGTAAAAATGGTTTGCTTCAATTTCTTGTTGATCCCAGCTGTTAAGGTATCACCTTGCGTGGCCACCTGCTTTGTCAACCGACGTTGAGTTCGGAAACCTTGAACCGCCCCGTCTCTTCCGTCGCCGCGTGGCGGATGTCCCGCGCCTTTTCCAGCAGGCCCGCTTTCTCCAATGCCTGAGCCAACTGCTTGTACGGCTGCGGCGTAAAGGGCCGGTGGCGCCGCAGCCACCATTTCAGCCAGGCCGCTTCACGTTGCGCCATCGCGCCGCCTCCCGCGTCCCCGGTAATTGAATTGTAAATGAACCCATCAAGGTGGATATGCTCGGGCCACGCATCGGGGCTGTCCACGATGGAGGCGGCAAATGTATCGTTCAATAGCAGGCGGGCGTCCTTGCCCCAACTGGTGCGCAAACCGTTTTCGCGCCCCAGCCGCAATTCGCCTTCAATGTGGGCATGCGAGATGTCAATCTGGCAGAGGCGCGCGCCGGCGAGGCTCAGCATTCCCGTGATCCGCGCGGCGGCAAGCGTGGCGGCTTCCTCAAAGAGCGCGCCGGCGAGGAGCAGGCTGCCGGCGACATTGATCTTTTCCATGCTCACCGTGCCCTGGAACCGCGCGCCCTTCATATCCAGCGAGCCGCCGATCCGCGCGGCGGCCATGCTGACGCCGCCGCCAAACGCGGCGCCCCGCAGATGCACGCTTTTAACGGTCTTGATGTTTTCCATGTTTACCGAGGCGGTGAATACGGAATTTGAAAGCGAAAGGGTATGCAGCGTGTGCAGGCTGTTCAAATCGACCGGGGCATCGAACCGGCAGAATTCAAACGCCACTTCGTGATCGAGCGTGGTGTTGCCGAAATGAAGCGGCTGACGGATCCATGCGCCAACGATGCGTACGCCACGGCTGTTAATGGCGCCGCGCCAGGGGTCATCCAACGCGATGGCCCGGAGGAACGCGGGGCGCACTTCGCGCCGGGGATCACAGATGCCTTCGTGGCCGGCGGCGCCGAATTCCGGTTCTTTGTTGAAATCCGCCTCTTCGCCCCGGCAGAGCTTTGCCCAGAGCCATCGCTCGGCTTCATTCCATGATTCGTGCGGAGGAATATCAGAAGGCGCGTAGTTCATCTTTTCCCTCTATTTCAGATTGTATTCATATTATACATAAATTTTGGTTATTAACGCATAGCCATCAGGGCCTTGCCCGTACCGCCCCTCTTTTCTTTCCCCCTCCGCGCCGGGATTCCGGTATATTAAACTGTAAATGGAAAAAGACGACGTTCTTAAGCTGATCAAGCAGATTCTCGACCATCCGATGACGCCTCCGGAAATCCGCCGCCGCCTGCCGAAGCATTTGCGAGGCGGTTTAAGCCAGAAATTGAATCAGTTGGAACACGCTGGTGAAATAGTAAAAATCCGGTATGGGCGGTACGGGCTGGCCAATCAGATGAATCTGGTCACCGGCCGTTTGCAGGGGCACGCCGACGGCTTCGGTTTTGTGATACCTGAAGGGGGGGCGAAGGGGAACGATGTCTTTGTCGGCCCGTCGAACTTCCGCGAAGCGATGCATGGCGACCGCGTTGTGTGCCGCATCGAGAGCACACGGCGCGACGGCAAGGCCGAAGGAAAGATCATCCGTGTGCTGGAGCGGGCGCAGACCACCATCACCGGCATTTATCAAAGCCGCGGGCGTTTTGGCGTCATCGTGCCATCGCAAAAACGGATCGTTCACCCGTTTCAGGTGCCCCCCGGCGCATCCCGCGGCGCCAAGAGCGGCCAGGTTGTGGTGGGCACCATCACCCTCT
>JAHFEJ010000039.1 GCA_023248535.1 Nitrospinales bacterium
TGTTGAACGGCAGACGCCCGGTCTTTTGCAGCGTTACGGCGTCGTAGACCGCCACTTCGCCTTCGGTCTCCGTCACGCTCACCAGCGCGGCGCGGCCATCCTTGGTGAATTCCACATGCATCGCCCGCTTGCCGGGCTCCGGCGTAAGCGTGCGCGTGTTGCCCAGATTGCGCTTCTCCGCCAGCACCAGCGTATCCCCCGCCGTATCGATCCAGAGGTAGGGGGTGTTGGCGTGGGTGCGGATGAAATAGCCGGGGGACGGCAGCGTGACATCCCCCACCTTTGCGAAGGTATCGAGGCGGTAGACGGATACCAGCGGCTTGTCGATGAAATTGACCGCCACAAAAAGAGCGTCGTCCTGCTTATAGAACGCGGCGGAGGCCAGGTGCGGCATCCCGTCGGCGGGCAGCGTGGCGATAACCTCGCGCTTGTCCAGATCGAACACATGGATGCCAGGCACGCCTCGCTTCGAGCCGAGCACCAGATCGTGAAGCAGGGCGAAATCCTCGAACGGCGCCGGGAGGGGAACCGTTTCCACGGCGAACGTGACGGGGTCTATCAGCCAGAGTTCGGGGGCATCGCGGAACGAGCAGATAAATGCCTGCTTGCCCGCATGCCAGTAAAGCCCGCCGGGCCGGTTGGCAAGCGGTATCTTCTTGAGCGGTGCCAACGTGCCATCCAGAAACAGCAGCTCCTGCGGCAGCAGGTTCATCACCGCCGCCACATTGCCATCGGGCGTAACCGCTGTTCCGCGGCTGCTGACGGCGACCTTGGCCCACGCGGCGCGGGCGAGGCGGCGCGTATCGTACCGCACCATGCCCCCGTCGCGCGCGATGGAAAAAACCGAATCGAACGATCCGGTGAACTTTGGGCCGCCATGAACGGCCCCGGCGAGAAACTCGCCCACTTTGGAAAGGGTATCGCCGTCCAGCAGGACGATCTTCCCCGTTCCCCGCTCCACCACCAAAATAATATTGGAAGGATCGGCTTTCAGTTTCGCCGCGGGGGAAAGGGGGAAGGTCTTCCGGCTGGCAGCGATGTCTTCCATGCTCCACTCCCGGGTGGAGGCCGGGGTGAGAAGGTATTCCGCCACCGCGTTAATCTCGGCATCACGCAGCATGTTTTTAAACGGCGGCATGGCGGTGGCGGGAAGGCCATTGCGGATGGTTCCGGCCAACGCCGCGGCGTCGGTTTTTCCCAGCGTTTCCGGGATAAGCGGCGGGGCGGTGCGCCCCAACCGTTGCGGATGATGGCAGGTGGCGCAATACCTGCCGTAAATATCCTCTCCGCCGGCGGCGGTCACCAACATGGCCGAAATCAGAGCAGCAACCAACATGTTATTTCCCTTTTTGCCGCGGGTTGCGCGGCGGGGGATCCCTTAGATATCCCCCGCCGCGCTCCGCTTAAACCAGGCCGTGCATCTTTTACGCGGCGGGGCGCCCCATGCGCGCCCCCTGCCGCCGCCGCTTAGTAAAGGTCGTTTCTCGAGTTGAACACGTTAAACTTGCCGGTCGGCGTCTGAAGGCCGGTGATCTTGGTTTTCACTTTCAGGGTCTTGTCGTCGTAAATTACGATCTCCCCCTTGTCCCCCTTATCCCATACGCTGATCCACACCTCGTTGCCATCCTTGTTGTACTCCTGGTGCACCACGCGGCCGTGATCGGTCACCTGGAAGCAATTCGGTTTTCCATCAATGTTGGCCTTGTCCAGCACGCAGAGCGTCTGGGTGGCGGCCGTATCGGAGTTCAGCGTGAAGTCTACCCACACATGCCCGCTCTTGGGATGCGACTTCACGAAGAGGCTCCCCGCCCCCGGCGGCAGCGCGATGGTGTGAACGACTTTCCAGGCGTGTTGTTTGTGCTTTTCAGGGTCGGAACCCCACACGCTCA
Source organism: Nitrospinales bacterium (assembly GCA_023248535.1). Lineage (GTDB taxonomy): Bacteria > Nitrospinota_A > UBA7883 > JACRGQ01 > JACRGQ01 > JACRGQ01. Next base: position 1,890 of record JAHFEJ010000039.1, read on the forward strand.
GTTTCCCTTCGCCCAGGTGGCAGGTGGAGCTGACGGGGCCGTACTTCGGATCGACCCAGTTGGCGCCGCGGCCGGGGTGGGGCTTCACGCCGACCTTGAATTTGGCGACCACTTTGCGCAACTTGGTGTCAACCACCACCTCGGTATCCTTCATATTGGCGGCCGCCATGAAATACCGGTGCGTGGCGTCCCAGCCGCCGTCGTGCAGGAAGCGTTCGCCCTCCAGCATCGTGATGTTGAGGTTCTTAAGGTCGCTGTAGTCAACCAGCCAGATAAAGCCGGTTTCCTTGACATTCAACACCCATTCCGGCTTGTAGTGCGAGGCGACGATGGCCGCCACGCGGGGTTCGGGGTGGTATTCACCCGTATCCCACGTCATGCTGCGGGTGCTGACGACTTTCTTCGGCTCCAGCGTTTGACCGTCCAAAATGGCGAATTGAGGCGGCCAGTAGCAGCCGACGATGGCCAGCTTGTCCTCATACCCCTTGAACTTGCTGCCGTCGATGCTGCGCGCCTCGGCGCACGGTTTCACCTCGGCGACGATGGTCGGCTTTTCGCTCCAGAGATCGATCATGGTCGCCTTGCCGTCGCGCCCGATAACGTAGAAGTAGCGGCCCGATTCGGACGAGCGGAGGATGTGCACCGCGAAACCGGTGGGAAGCTCCGCAAGCTTTTCCTTGGTATCGCCGTCGATGATGGCCACCTTGCCGGCATCGCGCAACACGACGCCGAAGAAATTCTGCCAGTTGCGCTTATGCGCCGGTTTTTTGGGCCGGTCGGCCACGGGAACGACCAGTTTCCACGTTTCGGTCATATCACCCAGGCTGATCTCGGGCGGCGCGGCGACATCCTGCTGGATGTAGCGGGCCATCAAATTGACTTCCTCGTCGGTAAATATCGCCGTTCCGGACGGCCCCCATGCCGGCATACCGCCCGCCGTGCCGTCGTTTATGAATACGCTCAGAACATCCGTGCCCATTTCCCGCGTTTTATCCGGCAGAAGATTCGGCCCGGTGGCCCCTTTGCGGAGCGTGCCGTGGCAACCGGCGCACCGTTCAAAGTACTTCTGCTTGCCTTTTGCCAACTCTTCCGCCGACATTTCCGGCGCGGGAGCCGCCGCGTAGGCCGCCAGCGTGGGGACAAGCCATGCCCCAAACGCAAGCAGCGTTAGAAAAGAACGAAACCTCACCCTCATAATTCACCCTCCTCTTAGAAAAATCACCCTAACAAAGAAAAATCACCCTCTAAATTTACCATCTGAAAAACAGCTACGGTAAACGCGCCCAGACTAAGACAAAAGCCCGAAAGTTGCCAATCGCCAAAGTCATTGGCATTTTTGCTTGACTATGCTATATTTGTACGTTCTGTCTAGAACGGTTCATTCACGGATGTAACGGTTCATTCACCACAAACGGCGATTTGCACGCTTTATCCGGGGTGAATGCGCGTACGCACCGGACAAGTAAATCAGGAATAAATAATGAATTCCTGGTGGAATATCCCACTTTGGGGGGATAGAGGCCGTTAAATTGCCGCTATTGATGCCTGAATACCTGTGGAGTCACGTCCCCGCTTCGCGCGGACAGGGTTGCATGCGGCTGGCTTCATTTCATTCCGCTGCCCTTCCCTTTCTGGGCAGGGTCGACACTCTGTCGCCTGAATAAACCGGCGGCAGAAGTGCCGCCGCTACCGGGATCGGCGGGAGTGTCCGCGCCACCCAGGCATGGGACATTATTCATGCCGTCATCAATAGTCTATTATTTGCGTTTCCAGGCCGCCGGTTTGTCCTTATAATGAACTACTGTTGCTCATAAATTGGGGATAACCATGACGGACACCGACAAAACATCCCTCGCGCTCGGCTATAAGGCCACGCTCATCAGCAGCGTCTCGGACGTGACGCTGGCGGCGGTCAAGTTCGCCGCCGGCACGCTGGGACACTCGTCAGCCCTGATCGCCGACGCGCTCCATTCGCTCACCGACCTCGCCACCGATTTCGTTTCCTTCGTGTCGCTGAAAATATCGCATCAGGAGCCGGACGAAGACCACCCCTACGGCCACGGACGCGCCGAAACCATCGGCACCGCCGTCATTGGCGCGGTGGTGGGGGTTGTCGGCCTGTGGCTGGCCTGGGAACAGGTGATCGCGCTGGAACAGGGGAGCGAAAACCGCCCCACGTGGATCGCCGCGGCCGCGGCCGCGGGATCGATGCTCATCAAGGAGGCCATGTACTGGTACACGCTCGCCATCGGCAAGGAGGCCCGGAGCGAAAGCGTTATCGCCAACGCCTATCACCACCGCTCCGATTCCCTTTCCTCCCTCGCCGCGCTTATCGGCATCGGCGGGGCGGCGATGGGCTACCACGCCATGGATCCGCTGGCCGCCGTGATCGTCGGCCTGATGATCATCCACATGGGGGGAAAGATCACCTGGGACGCCGTGCAAAACCTGATGGACAGCGGGCTTTCCCGCGAAGAACTGGCGGAACTGCAACGGATCATCGAATCGGTTCCCAACGTGCTCCACCACCACGACATCAAGACCCGCCGTGCCGGGCGCGACGTGTTCATAGACTGCCACATACAGGTTCCCCCGCGCATCTCGGTATCCGAGGCGCACAACATCGCCGAAACGGTGCGCCACGACCTGCGCCAGCGCGGCGCCCACGTCACCGACGCGATGATCCACATCGACGCCGAGGATGACAGCGAAGGGGGCCGCCTGTATCAGGATCAGCGGGCGGTGGTGGAGAAGGCGGCGATAGAAATACTGGCGCTGTTCCCCGACGTGCGGCTGGCGGAAGACATCGTCATCCATTACTTCCTCAAGAACCTCGCGGTGAGCATCGCCCTGGAATCGGAGAACGAACACACGATCGCCGAGGCGCGCCGGGCGGCCGTCCGCATCAAGAACAAGCTTTTTGAAACCGGCATCGTGACGGAAGTAAACATCACGCATCATCTGGGAATATGGAAAAAAACAAACGGCCTTCCTTCCGCCTAGAAAAAGACAGCATGGGCGAACTGGCGGTGCCGGCCGCCGCCTATTTCGGCGTCCATAGCGCCCGCAGCCTGCAAAACTTCCAGATCAGCCCCCTGCGCCTGCCGCCGGAACAGATCACCGCGCTGGCGAACCTCAAGCTCGCCTGCGCCAAAGCGAATATGGAATTGGGCTTTCTTTCCACCCGCAAGGGAAACGCCATCGTCAAGGCGGCCCGGGAGGTGGCGGGCGGTGCGTTGCGCGCCGAGTTCCCGCTCGACATCTTTCAGGCCGGCAGCGGCACCAGCAGCAACATGAACATCAACGAAGTGCTGGCTAACCGCGCCGCCGAACTGCTGGGGGGCGCGCGGGGCGACCGCTCCCGCGTGCATCCCAACGACGACGTGAACATGGGGCAAAGCACCAATAACGTATTCCCCTCCTCCATCCGGGCCGCTTCGCTGCCGCTGCTGCTGGCGCTCATCGAAAACGCCGCGGCCTTCCGCAAAACCCTGCTGCTCAACGCGAGGAAATTCGACCGCATCCTCAAGAGCGGCCGGACGCATTTGCAGGACGCCGTTCCCGTACGCATGGGGCAGGTATTCTCCGCGTGGGGGTACGCCGTGGAAAAAGACATCGAACGGCTGCGATCGAAGGTGCGGTACACCGCCGAACTCGGCGTGGGCGGAAACGCGGTGGGAACCGGCATCAACACGCATCCGGCATTCCGCCGCCTTATCATCAAACACCTCAACGCCGAGACGGGCCACCGCTTCACCGTCACCCGCAACGGCATCGAGGCCACCCACAGCACCAACGACATGGCCGACCTCTCCGCCGCCCTCAACACGCTGGCGGTGGATACGGCGCGCATCTGCAACGACCTGCGGCTCATGGCCTCCGGCCCCCAGACCGGCCTCAACGAAGTAACGCTCCCCGCCGTGGAACCGGGCAGTTCCATCATGCCGGGCAAGATCAACCCCTCCATCTGCGAAGCGGTGAACATGGCCTGCCTGAAAGTGATGGGCAACCACCAGACCATCACGCTGGCGGCGGCCTCGGCCCAGCTGGAGCTTAACGTAACCATGCCGGTCACCGGCCACTGCCTTATCGAATCGCTCAAGATCCTCGCCGCGGGCATCGCGCACCTCGACGTGAAATGCGTCGCGGGCATCAAGGTGAACCGGGAGGTCTGCGAACGGTACGCGCTCATCAGTCCCAGCCTTGCCACCTTCCTCAACCCCGTCATCGGATACGACCGGGCCGCCGCCGTGGTGAAGAAAGCCCTGGCCGGGAACAAGACCGTGCCGCAAGTGGTTTTAGAGGAGAAGCTGATGACAAAAGCGGAGCTTGACAGGCTCCTCGATCCCAAGCGGCTCACCTCCCCCAACCTGCCAGCGCGGCGGAGGGGAAAGCGGTGATTTTCACTCCCGGACAGATACGGCGGATGGTGGCGCACGCCGAATCGGCCTATCCCCGCGAATGCATCGGGGTTTTAACCGGCCTCCGGGAGAAACCGGAGGAGATCGCGCTCAACCGGCTCACCAACAAACTGGATGAACTCTTCAAACAGGACCCGGAACGGTACCGGCGCGACGCGCGCACCGGATACTTCGTCGATCCCAAGGAAGTGTTCACCCTCGTCACGCGCACCCAACAGGAGGGAAACAAAATCCTGGCCTTCTACCATTCGCATCCCGATCACGAAAGCTACTTCTCGCAGGAAGACCTCGCCGCCGCCGTCATGTGGGGCGAGCCGGTCTACCCGGACGCGGTTTATGTGGTGATATCGGTCTTCGGGGGCACGGCCAAGGAAGCCAGGGTCTTTGCATGGGATGGCGCCGGCTATGCCCCCGCCGCCGTATTGCGTATAGAATAGGGCGATGCTGGACAAATTTTTGAACGCCTTCAAGATGCTGGTGCTTATCGCCGCGATAATCGCCGCGGGGGTGGTGAGCGCGCTGGTGGTCATACGCCTCGGCATGCAGGCCAAGGAGGACGTGCGGACCCCCGCCATCGAGGGAAACGAGGTGGTTATGGCGCTGGAGAAAATCACGCAGGCGGGCCTTAACCTCAAGATCACATCGCTCGCGTATGACGCCGAGCGTCCGCGCAACACCATCGTAAGCCAGGATCCCAAGGCCGGCACGACCATAAAAGAAGGGCGCGACGTGCGGGTGATCATCAGCCGGGGACCGCGCGAATTCGACATGCCGCCGCTGATCGGCCTTACCCAGCGGCAGGCCGCCAACGCGCTGGCCGAGCGGGGACTGACCATCGGCGCCGTCTATAAGATACATTCCCCGTCCGACGAAGGAAGCATTGTGGCGCAATACCCCTCGGCCACCAGCCATGTGACCGACCTCGACCAAGTGGAAGTATTGGTGAGCGCCGGAAGACCAAGCGAACCGGAAATGGCGCCGAATATCCTGGGTATGCAGCTTGAAGCGGCCAAACGCGATCTGCAAAAAGCTGGTTTCCGCGCCGGGGCCGTCACCTTCATGGAAAGCGCCGAGGGGGCGGGCGGATCGGTCATCGCCCAAAACCCCGCCGTGGGCGCCCCCGCCGATGCGGGCGGCGAAGTGGCGCTCACCGTGGTGAAAAGGCCGAAAGACCCGGAAAAACCGGGCACCTTCACCCTCTACACCATGGTTCTTCCGGCCAATGTTCCCCCGGGCACCGTGAAGGTGCTGCAGGAAACCAAGACCGGCCAAAAGGAGATTTATAACCGCGCCCACAAAGGGGGCGACACCATATCGGCGCTGGTGGAGATCGGCGGCCCCACCACCGTGCGGCTCTACATGAACGACCAGCTCCTCGAAGTGAAGCCGTTCGCCCCCTAACCCCGCTCCGGCGGCGCAGCAATATTCCGCTTATAAAAAGCGCCGCGAAGTTGTAGTATTTACAAAAATGATAAAGGGACAAACATACCTATGGCGATCATAGCCCCCTCGATACTCTCGGCCGATTTCACCCGCCTGGCCGAGGAAATAAACGCGGTGGAAAAAGCGGGCGCCGACTGGCTGCATCTCGACATCATGGACGGCCATTTCGTGCCGAACATCACCATCGGCCCCCCCGTCGTCGCCAGCATCCGGAAGGTAACGAAACTGGCGCTCGACGTGCACCTGATGATAGAAGACGCCGATACCTACATTCCCGAATTCGCCAAGGCGGGGGCGGACATCATCGCCGTGCATCAGGAGGCCTGCCGCCACCTGCACCGCACCATCCATCTCATCAGATCGCTCGGCAAAAAAGCGGGGGTGGTCATCAATCCCGCCACCCCGGTGCACACGCTGAAGGACATCATCGCCGACGTTGACCTTGTGCTCATCATGAGCGTCAACCCCGGATTCGGCGGACAGAGCTTCATTCCGGGATCGCTGGGTAAACTCGTGGAAGTGAGGCGGATGCTCAAGGAATGCAACTCCGCCGCCGAGGTTGAGGTGGATGGCGGCGTGACGCGGGACAACGCGGGGGAAATCGTGCGGGCGGGGGCCAGCGTGCTGGTGGCGGGCAACGCTGTTTTCAAATCCGGCGATTACGCCGGGGCCATCAAAGCCATCAAAACGCCGGCGAATACCTGAGGGACAAAATCCCCTTTTGCCCGCGCCCCGCCGCTAATTGGCGGGCGAAGCGTCGGGGGGCAGATACGCGTTGATGACGGCTAGAATATTTTTAGTGGTAAGCGGTTTTTCGCAAAACTGGTTCGCGCCGGCCGCCACGGCCTTTGCCGCCACGTCGGTGATTTTCGAGGCGGAAATGGCGATGATCGGAATATCGGCCTGACCGTCGGCTTTTCGCACTTCCGCAATAAAGCTGAATCCGTTCATCACCGGCATCTCGATGTCGGTGATAATGGCGTCGGGGTGCATTTCAACGATGGAAGTAAGTCCGGCAGAGCCGTTCTCCGCTTCCCGCACGTTGAAGCCGTTCTTTTCGAACTCCACGCGCAGAACCATCCGCAACACTTCATCGTCTTCCACGATGAGGATGGTGCGGCTGTTCGGTCTTCCGGTCATTCGATCCAGTGTTTCCGCCATGGCCCCCCGCTAATATCCGGTCTAAAATTTTCAGCACCAAAGTATAGTATCCGGCACCAACAAAGCAAGCGCTATTTTTTCGTGATTTATAACATGCCAAGGAAGGCTCCCCGATTGAACTATTACCATATCGCCTCCTTGCCCTATAATCATAAAAAATGGGAATTTCAATATGAACCAAATGCCCTGCGCGGTCTGCGGCGGCGATGCCGGTTTTTTTCTTAAAAACCCCGCAAGTGCGCGGATATTTTACCGTTGCGCCGGATGCGGCTACATCTTCGCGGCGCCGGAGGAGCGGCGGCTTTCCGGCGAAGAAGAGCGGTCCTTCTTTAAAGGGCAGTGGGAGCAATCTCCCGATGGCGGCAACGTTGGCTGCTATCCGCATATCCTTTCGCTGGCGCAAAGCTGCGGCATCTCCCCGGTCAAAGCGCTCGACTTCGGATGCGGCAACGCGGGGCTGATCCGCACCCTGCGCGCGAACGGCATCCCCGCCTACGGCATCGACCGCGTGCCGGTTGAAAACGACATGCGTCCGTTCGTCTTCAGTGATTTCTCCGGCCTCCCCGCCATAAAGTTCGACCTGATCACGGCCATCGAGGTGTTTGAACATCTGCCCGATCCGGTGGCGGTTCTGGAAGAACTCCTGGCGCGGCTTTCGCCGGACGGGTTTTTGTTCATGACAACCGCGCTCACCAACCGCGCGATGGCGCACATTAAATATTTCCCCCACTGGATATACCAGAAAGACCCCACCCACATCGGTTTTTTCGCCGAACGGACGATGGAATTCCTGGCGCGCAAACACGGGCTGGAACTGCAAGTCTTCGGGTATGGCGATTTTATTCTGGACCGCTCGCATACGAGGCTGGTGGTTCAGTACGAAGGGCGCTTTGTCTTCCACCATCAGGAAAAATGGGAAATGAATTATTAGCCGCCGGGCGGTCAGCGTTTTTCCGCGCAATCCTTCGCCAATTGCAAAAGATCGCCGGCGCGCCCCTCGCGGCGGTAACGCTCCATCGCCACGCCGCACTTGCAGCCCCTGCCGCGCCGCGACAGGCGGTGCAGCGTCTCGGCCATCACCCGCGGAAAACGCGATACCGCGTCTTCCACCTTTTCCTTTTCCGCCGCGCTTAACATCCCTTCAAAAAGCTCCCCCTCGCGGAAATCACGCGCCACCACCCCCTCGGCGTAGTTGGTGCAATAACAGACCGCCGCGTAGCACATCTCCATCTGGCGCGCGAGAAAGGCCTCCGGCAGCAGCGTCATGCCGACGAGATCCGCGCCCCACTGGCCGAACATTTTTATCTCGGCGGGAGTTTCCAGGCGCGGCCCCCCGGTGCAGAGGTATACCGCCCCATCGCGCGCGCCCGCGCCGGTGGCCGCGATACCGGCGATGGCCGCCGCGCGGATTTCCGGGCAGAACGGCTCGCTCATCCGGATGAATCCAAGGCCGGTCCCCTCGAAAAAATTCGCCGCCCGGTTTTCCGTCATATCTATCGCATCGTGCGGGATGACAAACTCGCCCGGCGCGATGGCGGGATTGACCGCGCCCGGCCCGCTCCACGAGACGATGCGTTCCACCCCCAGTTTTTTCAAGGCCCAGATGTTGGCGCGGTAATTCACATACGCGGCGGCGGTGTCGTACCCCTTTTCGCCATGACGCGACATGAACCAGTAAAGGAAGCCGTCCCCGCTGAACAGGCGCGCCGGCGCGGCGGGGCCGTAGGGGGTTTTGACGATCTCCTTTTTGCCCTCTTCCCCGAATCCATTATCGCGCAAAAGGTCGTAGGCCCTGCTGCCGCCGATGACGGCAAGCGTTGCAACGTGCGTTTTCACCAATCTTTCTCCGCTTCCCGCTCCTGCATTTTTTGCTGGCGCGTGCCGCGCTTGTCCGTCTCCTCGCGGCGCGCCAGGTTCGCCAGAATCTGGTCGGCCTGCTCCTTGGTCATGCCGCCGGGGCCGGGCCGTGGCTCGCCCCCGTTCGGCTGAGCCTGGGCTTCCTTATTATCGCCCTTGTCCGGCTGCTTGTCCTTGCCGTTTTTATCCTTCCCATTCTGTTCCTGCTTTTCATTCTTCTGCTCCTTATCCTTCAAATCCGCCAACCGCTTCAGGGCGATCTCCATGTTGTGCTTCGCCTCGATTTTCGCCGGATCGGCAAGGAGCGTTTTCCGGTAGGCGGCGATGGCCCCTTCCAGATTTTGCCGGGCCGCATCGGTATTTCCCTTTTTCAGGAGATCGCCGCCCAACTCGTTTTGGGCGTCGGCGTAGCCGAGCGCCGATTTTCCCGCCACTGGTGTTTTCGATTCGGCATCGGGGCCGAACAGTTTGGCGGCCTCGCCATATTTCTTTTGTTGATAGAGCGCCGCGCCGAGATCGTAGCGGGCGGTTTCGGAATCGTTGTTCTGGCGCGCTTCGGCGTAATGCTTTTCGGCGGCGGCGAAATCCCCCGCGCGGTATTTTTCGTTCCCCTTTTTCACGGCGAAGTAGTGCGCATCACCGAACGCCGCGAGCAGCAGGAAACAGCCAAGGTAAAAAAGCGGCCTCATAGCCAGTCCACCGGCACTTCGTCTTGCATGGCAGCCAGCATCAGCCCTTCGCGGATGCCGGCGTCGCTGACGGTCAGCCTGTCAACGCCAAATGCATCCATCGTCGCCAGCGTGAGGCCGATACCGGCGATGATGAGGTCTTCGCGCCCCTCTTGCAACGATTCCATTTGGGAGCGCTGGGCGATGGTCATCGCGCCGAGGCGGCGCAGCAGCCCGTCCACCGCCTCACGGCCCAGCACGAGGTTGTTGATCCGTTCCGGGTCGAACGGCACGATGTTGTGGATGATCGCGGCGATGGAGGTGACGGTGCCCGCCGTGCCGACGAGGGTGAACGGGCGCGCGGGATCGAGTCTTTTCGCGGTGGCCCGCAGCTCCGTTTGCAGGTACGCCTCCAGCCGGGCGTACTCTTCCATCACCAGCGGGGCGTGCTTGATGTACGTTTCGGTGAGGCGCACCACGCCCAGCGCGGTCCCTTCGGCGTGAATGCGGCCGTCCGCGCCGCGGCAGATGTACTCGGTGCTGCCGCCGCCGATGTCGAACAGCAGCACGGGCAGGGCCGCGCCGACCACCATCGCCGCGCCGCGAAGCGAGAGCGCCGCCTCCGTCTCCCACGGGATGACGTGGAGGCCGAAGCCGAGCCGCTTGCGGACGAGACCGAGGAACGCTTCTTTGTTGGCGGCCTGCCGCACCGCGTGGGTGGCCGCCGCGCAGATGCGGAACGGCTTGTACGCCGCCGCGCCGTCGATGAGCTTTGCTATGCCGTCAACGGTGCGCGCCATCGCGCCGTCAAGCAGCGTCCAGCCGTTGTCGTGCGCCTTTTCCGCCAGGCGGGTGATGATCTGGGCGCTGTGGAGCGTTTTGAACCCCGTGCCCGATTTTTCGGCGACGAGTATGCGGATGGTGTTCGAGCCTATGTCCATCACGGCGAAACGGTCATGGGTCACGGCGGCTCCTTTATGCGGTGCGGTTATTGCGCTGTTCCGAAATTATACCCGCGCCGCCGCGATTGGCAACCGTGTTGCCACAGCGGCCCTTAAGACAGGGCGGTGCGTATGAACCGGTTTATCCTGGGAAGCAATTCGTTTTCGCGGATCGGTTTGGCGACGTAGTCATCCACTTGCGACCTAAACAGTGTGTTCTTGGCCTCTTTGCTTTCATCGCGGGTGGTGATAACGATGACCGGAATATCCTTTGATTCCAGACGTCCCTTGATGTGATCAAGCAGCACCGGTTTTTCAGAGGTCAACGCCGTATAGTCGATAACCACCAGGTTGGGCGGGGAAAGCTTTATGATGCTTTCCGCATCCGCTATCCTTTCGACCTCCAGCAGTTTTATTTTTAGGGAAGGGGCCAAACTCCTGAAAGCCTCTTTTGTCTCGTTATCCGCCCCGAACAGCAGCGCCACCGGCTTGACCTCAGGCAATTTGATGTAGAAGGCCGAACCTTGCCCCTCCACCGATTCCGCTGACAACTCGCCGCCATGAGCCTTGACGATCTCATAACTTAACGGCAGACCGAACCCCGATCCCCTTTCCCCCCCGGTGCCGCAGGTTGATGTTTGTTCTTCCATGCTGAAAAGACCGGAAATAGCCTTCGCGTTTATTCCAACCCCGGTATCGCGCACCGCAATGATGTTGTGAACGCCCGGAGGAATAAATACCGTAATGCGCCCTCCCGTGGTGGTGAATTTGATGGCGTTTGAAACAAGGTTCTGCGCCACCTCTTTTATAAGGTGGTAATCGGCAAACACCTCCATATCCGGCGGGACTAGGTTTTCAAGAACGATTCCCTTTTTGCCCAGCAGAAAATGAAAATCTTCGGCCAGGGTATTTATTATGGCATGCGCGTTAAAGTACCTCTTCTTCGGCTTGATCGATCCCATCTGGATGCGGCTTATGCTGAGTATCTCATCTATCATCCTCACCATGGTGCCGGACGAAAGAAGCATCCGCTCGATCAAATCCTTGTGTTTTTCATGGACGGGGTTTTCCATGTCGCGCTTCAGAATCTGCAAATAGCCGATGATGGAATTGAATGGGCTTTTCAAATCATGCGCGACAAGCGTGACGAATTTTTCCTTGAGCTTCACCGCGTCATCGGCCCGTTTTTTTGCCAGACGCAGCTCTACCTCGGCCTTCTTGCGCTCCGTTATATCGCTTATTACCGAAATATAGTTTGGCAAAACGCCGCCGCCTTCTTTAACCGGCGCGATGGAAACGAAGGCGTCGAAAAATTGCCCATCCGCCTTTTTAAGTACCAGGTCCCCTTTCCAACTGTTTCCGTCCCGCATCGCCTGACGCATGGCGTTCGCCGTTTCCTCGCCGTTCTGCCCGCTTTTCAGGAACCAAATGTCCTTGTCGGCCATTTCGCCCAGCCTGTGGCCGGTTATCCGCTCGAAGGCCGGGTTGGCGTATTGAATATTCCCTTGCACCGTTGAGATGAGAACGGCCTCATCGGTCTGCTCTATAGCCGCATACAGGTTTATCGCCTTCTCCTCGGCCGCCCTTCTCTTTGTCACCTGTTCGGCGAGGGGGCGGTACATGAAAAAATAGACCATCGGAAACGAGATCAACGCCAGTAATAAAGAGTCGATAATTTCCACTTCCCCCAGCTTGGGGTGCCTGATTGCGGATAAAATAATGGTTTCCGCGATATCCGCAAATATGATTGATGCCAGGATAAGCAAAAAAAGCAGTATCGGGGAGGGAAGATTTTTGTTCTTTGCCGGCATCGAAAACGTCCTCCAACAATTTATGCCTCATCCGGTGGACACGACGTTGCCTCGGTTGCAGCCCCGATTATAAATCATTCAGGCTCCTTTTAAGCTTTTCTTAATTCTTTGGATTGGGAGAGCACGGCATTACAATGACCGCGCGGCAGCTCTCCTTTGCGCCGATATAATAAGTTTATTGGTAATAGATTTGCTCCCATTGCTTGCCGCGCGGCGGGTTTGTGGCTATATTGAAAAGAGGGTGTGGGAGAGATAAGGGAAAAAATGACGACTGAAAGAAAGAACAGCCTGCTCTTGTTCGGCGAGTATCTGGTCGGCATTGGAGCGTTAAGCAAGGAGCACCTGATTGTCGCCTTGACCACCCAGATTTACGGAAACCTGGGGGATGACGGCGCATCCGAGCGGGTAAAGATCGGCCAGCTTCTTGTCCGGCTGGAATACCTGACGCAAGAGGAGATGGAAGCTCATCTGGCCAAGTACCACGAGCTGTGCGATAAAAGCCATTTTCCCCGGTAGGTACACGTTTTAAACGTGTACTTTGGCGCATCAGCGGCAAGAGAGGGTCGGCCCGCTAAGGCCGGTGTACCCAATGAATTGGGTACCCACCGGGGGAGAGAAAGCTTTGATAATATTTCTGGGTGCCGGATCGGTGTCCGGCATGACAAGATTGCGGCCCTTTGGGCCGATGACGGAGAGGTACGGGCGGGTTTGAAACCCGCCCGTACAGCACCCATCCCACCAAGGCCAAGAGAGGGGCTTTTTCCGGGTGGCGCGGACACTCTTGTCCGCGTTGGCGCGATAGCGGCAAGAGAGGTCGGCCCGCAAGGCCGATGACGGACAGGAGTGTCCGTCCCACCGAGACCGAGAAAAGGAAGGGTCGGCCCGCCGGGCCGATGTACCCAATGAATTGGGTACCCACCCAAAAAAAGAAAGCTTTGATAATATTTCTGGATCCCGGCTCAAGGCCGGGATGACAAAATAAAAAAGGGCAACCGCACCTTACTTGCGGAGCCAGCGTTTGCAGATATTCGCCACGGTCTCCGGGTCTTCCTTCGCCAGCAGCTTGATGGTTTCAATGGTACGCGGAAGTTCCGGCGGCAACGGATAAGGGGGAGTTTTTTCCTGCGGCGCTTTTCCGGCCTTGGGGGCGGGAGCCGGTTTTGTTACCGGCTCTTCCTCTTTGTGCGTGATGTAAAAATAGATGGCGACCGACGCGGCAAGGGCCAGCCCCAGCAACACCGCGAAAAGATAAACGTATCCCACCCTATCCCCGCGGATGCGCCTTGGCCTGTATCTCGGCCAGCCGCGTCCTGTTGATGTGCGTGTAAATCTGCGTGGTGGTCATGCTGCTGTGCCCCAGCATCATCTGCACGGCGCGCAGATCGGCCCCCCCCTCCAGCAGGTGCGTGGCGAACGAGTGGCGCAGCACATGGGGGGATATCTGGGTGGAGATGCCGGCCTTGGCGGCATATTTTTTTATGATCTGCCAGAACATTTGGCGCGTCATCGGCTTTCCCAACCGGGTGAGGAACAGCGCTTCGGGGTTTGCCTTCTTTATGTAGAGCGGCCGCGCCTTTTCATAATACCGCTTCACCATATCCAGCGCCCGCTGGCCGAGGGGGATGACCCGCTCCTTGGCCCCCTTCCCCATCGTCATGATGTAGCCGCCGGTCATGTTGAGGTCGGCGCTTTTCACATTCACCAGTTCGGATACGCGCATGCCGGTGCTGTAGAGCAGCTCGAGCATGGCCGCGTCGCGCAGTCCTTCCTTTGAGTCCTGGCCGGGCTGTTCCAGCAGGGCATCCACCTGTTTGGTGTTCAGCACTTTCGGCAGGTATTTGGCCGCGCCGGGGAGTTCCATGTTCTGTGTCGGATCGGCGTTCACATGCTTTTGCGCCACGAGGTGGCGGTAGAACATCCGCAGGGCCGAGAGCTTCCGCCCGCGCGACCGGGCCGCGATGTTGTTGTCGAGCAGCGTTTTGAAATAGCCGGTCAGGGCGGCGGTGGTGATCCGCTCAAGCCCGCCGGCCGGAGGGGATTTGAAGTGCGCCAGGAATTCCGCCACGTCGCGGCGGTAGGCATCGACCGTGTTTTCCGAAAGGTTCCGCTCGACGATGAGGTGCTCCAGCCATTCGTCGAGCAGGGGATGGGTCATGCAAAACCCTCGGTTTGCCGCAGGAACGGGTTGTGCTGCTTCTCGAAACCGATGGTGCTGGTATCGCCGTGGCCGGGATAGACGATCACATCGTCCGGCAGGATGAACAGTTTTTGGCGGATGGAGTCGAGCAGCTGGTCATGATTGCCCCCTTGCAGGTCGCTGCGCCCGATGGAACTTTGAAAAAGCGTGTCGCCGGTCAGCAGGTGCTTTCCGTTCGCCAGCAGGCAGATGCCGCCGGGGCTGTGGCCGGGGGTGTGGATCACCTGTATCATAAAATCGCCGCACAAAGAGATCATCTCGCCATCCTCCACCGCCGCGTCGCTCTTCGGTATCGATTTCAGGCCGTAGTAGCGCGCCAACTGGATCATCCCCTCGTCGTACACCATCCACTGATCGTCCTTGTGGCAGAGGAACGGGATCTCGTAGTGCGCCGTGATGGCCGCCACCGCGCCGGTATGATCGGGATGGCAATGGGTGTTCACGATCAACTTGGGGGCCAGTTCGCGGCTCGTCAGGAATTCGATGATGCGGCGGCTGCTGTCGCCCGGATCGACGATGATGGCGGCCTTGTGGCGTTCGCAATAGAGGATGTAGCAGTTCACGTCGATAGGCCCGACGATGATGGTTTCGATCTTCATTCGTTCTCCCGTTATTTTTGAAACCCATTTTATACCACTTTGCGCCGCATTGGGCGCGGGGTAATGAACCACAGAGTCACGGAGACACAGAGAAGGTTGTTTACCGAAAAACGCAATAAACCACGGAAAGAGTTTTTTTACTCTGTGCCTCTGCGGCTCTGTGGTCATATTCATAGCCGGGAACCCCACTCCCGTCGATTACGGGGGGAAAGAATGCGCCGATACGGAGGGATGGCGTAGAATAAAGGCAGGCAGCGGTGGTGTGATCCAGAGCCGGGAAAACCGGAAAGGAATTTTATGCTGATAACGCCGGTCGAAAGCGACATCCTTATCGCCGTGGATATGCAGAACGATTTTTGCCCCGGCGGGGTGCTGGCCGTGCCGGACGGGGGCGCGGCGGCCCCGGTCATCAACCGGCTGGCGGATATTTTTCGGCATGTCATCGCCACGCAGGACTGGCACCCGGCGGGGCACCGCTCGTTCGCCTCGGCGCATCCCGGCAAAAAACCGTTCGATACGGCGGAGCTTTCATACGGCCCCCAGATCCTTTGGCCCGATCACTGCGTGCAGGAGACGCGGGGGGCGGAGTTTTACCCCGCCCTGAACACCCCCCGTTGCGAGCTGGTGCTGCGCAAGGGATTCAGGGAGCAGATCGACAGCTACTCGGCGTTCTTTGAAAACGACCGGCTTACCCCCACCGGGCTGGAAGGCTATCTCCGCGAGCGCGGGTTCACGCGGATTTTTTTGGCGGGGCTGGCGGCCGATTTCTGCGTGTTGTACAGCGCGCTGGATGCGCAGCGCGCCGGCTTTGAAACTTTCGTTATCGAAGACGCCTGCCGGGGCATCGATCTGAACGGCTCGCTGGCCGCGGCATGGGCCACAATGGAGAAGGCGGGGGTGCGCCGCATCGCATCCGCCGATATCGCGGGGGTGGCGCGATGAATGCGCCGCACTCCGGGCTGTTCACCGACTTCTACCAGCTCACGATGGCGCAGGGCTATTTTTCCCAAAAGATGGGGGGGCGGCGTGCGGCGTTCGACCTGTTCTTCCGCAAGCAGCCGTTCGATGGGGGATTTTCCATCGCGGCGGGGCTGGACGGCGCGCTCGAATTTCTGGAGAACGTCCGCTTCGGGGGCGATGACATCGCGTACCTGAAAGAGCGGAAGGTTTTCACGGACGAATTCCTCGATCACCTGCGGGATTTCCGCTTCACCGGCGAGGTTCACGCCGTGCCGGAGGGAACGCCGGTGTTCCCGATGGCGCCGCTGCTGCGGGTGAGCGGCCCGCTGGAGCAGTGCCAGATCGTGGAATCGCCGCTGCTGAACATCGTCAACTTCCAATCGCTCATCGCCACCAAGGCGGCCCGCATATCGCTGGAGGCGGGGCGCGATAACGTGCTGGAATTCGGCATGCGCCGCGCGCAAGGCTTTAACGGCGCGCTGGCCGCATCGCGCGCCGCGTACATCGGCGGCTGCATGGGCACCTCCTGCGTGCTGGCGGGAAAGGCGCATGGCATCCCCGTGAGCGGCACGCACGCCCACAGCTGGGTGATGGCGTTCCCGGACGAGCTGTCCGCATTCCGCGCCTTCGCCGATCTGTATCCCGATAACTGCATCCTGCTGGTGGATACCGTCGACACGCTGAAAAGCGGCATTCCGAACGCCATAGCCGTGGGACGCGAGTTGGCGGCGAAAGGCCACCGCCTGCGCGGGGTGAGGCTGGACAGCGGCGACTTGGCGTATCTGAGCATCGAGGCGCGGAAGATGCTCGACGCGGCGGGGCTGGATCACGTAAAGATCGTGGCAAGCGGCGAGTTGGACGAACGGATCATCCACGACCTCCGGGCGCAGGGGGCGAAGATAGACATCTTCGGCGTTGGCACCAAGCTGGTCACCGCCGAGGGAAGCCCCTCGTTCAGCGGCATATACAAGCTGGCGGCGGTGGAGGAGGTTGGGGGCGCGATGGCAATGAAAATAAAGCTGAGCGACAACATCGGCAAGTCGACGCTCCCCGGCATCAAGCAGGTGTGGCGGCTGCGTGGCGGCGGCGGGGAGATGATGGCCGACCTCATCGACTTCGAGGGGGAGCGGCACGATTTTGCAAAGGGGGTGTGGGGATACCACCCGTTCCTGGAATACGAGCGGAAGTTTTATGACGGTATCGCCGCCGCCGTGCCGCTGCTGACGCCGGTGATGAAAGACGGCAAGCGGCTTGCGCCGCCGCGTCCGCTGGCGGATATCCGCGCCGCCTGCCGCGCGGGGCTGGAAACGCTGCACCCCACCATGCGGCGGCTTCTGAATCCGCACCTCTACAAGGTTTCGCTGGGGCGGGCGCTCTTCGACGAAACCCGCCGCCTGCGGATACGCGAAGAACGGTAGATCCAGGATAACCGGGGAGCGGTCACTTCACCTGCTCGAAGGTGAACTCCACCGAGAACGCGAAGCCGCCGTCCACCGTGAACGGGATGGTTATCACCGGCGCACTCTCCGACACCTTCATGTACACCGAGTGGCTGACCCCCACCACGATGGTCGGTATCCCCGCCTCGAACGACATGCCGATCTGCGCCAGTTCCTTGCGCGAGTTCCCCGCGATCATGTTCGTCAGCTCCCCCACGGCGTCCTTGATCTCGTCCGTGATGCCGGCGTAATTCTCCCCCAACATGCGCGATACGATCAGGAGGATCGCCCCGCGCGAAAAGGTGATGATGAACACCCCCCGCATACCGGTGCCGGTGAGCGATATCGCTCCGCTCACGTCGCCGGTGAGCGCTTTGTTTTTTTTCAGCGATGGTTTGCCGGTGACCGGCGTGGTTTGGCACATGGTGGTGAGGACGTTGACCGTTCCGGTAAGGAAGGCGTTGAGCACCTTCACGTCAAAGACTTTTTCCATCAACCATCCTTCATTAAAAAGCCCCGCAGGCTGAAGGCGTTCGCGCGCCGGCCTTAAGCGGGGGAGAACAGAAATATTGTACCGCCGTTTGGATTATAGCTAATGAAAATAATCGCTTGGCGTCGGCGAAGGAGCCTTACGGCTCCGTTCTGCAATAAAATGGATCAACGATGTAATTAGTGGTTGAGCGGCCTCCCCTTTGCCGCCCAAGGCTAAGACGATATTTTCAAACCGGGAAGCTATACCCTTTTGCGGCGCGCCATCAGCGCTATCGCAACGGCGGAGAAGGGCAGCGTCAGCCACGGCAACAGGTCGCCGGTGAGCGCTTTGTTTTTTTTCAGCGATGGTTTGCCGGTGGCCGGCGTGGTCTGGCACATGGTGGTGAGGACATTGACGGTTCCGGTAAGGAAGGCTCCCCTAATCGGAATTAATTACCACTGATAAGCCTGCACATCGGTCATGTAAGTTAAGCTGTTCCCGTTCCATCCTCCAAACAGGTAAATAACCCCATTTACCACTGCGGAGGTGCCCCCTGTCGATAATAGCAGTGGTGGTTTAGCCGTCCAAGTGCTGGTTGCTGGATCAAATGCTTCAACGGCGGTTATAGAAGTTTGAGGATTGCCGCGCGCGCCACCTATGACATAAATCTCGCCATTCAAGATGGCAACTGCCGCTCCCTGCCGAGACGTGTTGGGCCAAACCGCAGTGGACCAAGTATTGGATGTGAGGTCAAATTTTCCAATGGCGCCATTTACATCCACCCAGTAAATTCCATTTAATGAAACCAGTGCTGTGGGCCCAACAAAACTGGCCGATCCTGTGCCATTATTAAACGAAGGTGACGTAAAAAGAACATTGGTAATTGTATCGTAACAGGTGATTTGAACGTTGTGGCTGTTAGCCAGGCAAATGGTATTTCCATCTGAAACGGTCCAGTTCATATAAAATACATACCAACCGCTTAACCCCGTCCCCGTGGGAGCCAACGTGCTCCAAGAGTTCGATGCCGGGTTATATGATTCCACAGCATTTGAATTGTACCCGCCAATCGCATATATGAGTCCATTTAGCGTGGAAACGGAAGGATACTCCCGCGCTGTCGGCATTGAGGCTTTTGCGGTCCATGCGTTTGTTGCGGGATCGTAAGCCTCTAAAGCGGTGCCTCTAACTCCCATAACATAAATAACTCCGTTGATAACGGTGGCCTTGCATTCACCGCTCGTAAGAGCCATAGGCGCCTTGGCAGTCCACGAATCTGTTACGGGGTCATAGGCTTCTACCAAATTAGCCGGAATATAAGGGGAATTATTTCCAGCTAAATAATATCCACCTAATAAATAGACAATTCCATTTACGGAAATTACCGTGAAATTACCCCTGTTGGTCGGCAGCGAAGCTTTCATCGACCAGCCATGCAGGGCAAAAGAAATTTCCGTTGAAGGGTTTCCCTCTCCCGCCGCATCCACCGCTGCAAGGATATAATAATACGTTTTTCCGTTTGCCAAACCAGTATGTGTATAGCTGGTGCCGACAAGGTGGGATATTTTTGTTCCATTGGATTTTGTAACACCAGCCGTATTGCCCCAATAGAAATTGTAGGAAGTGGCATTAGTTACAGAATTCCACGTGAGGAGAATCTGTCCACTTTCGCCGTTTGCGGAAAGACCGCCCGGAACATCGGGAACGGGAACTTGGGGCGTTGCGCCAACCTGCGTTGATCCTCCGCTTTCCGCGCCCGATTTGGAGGCGGTAATGGTGAAGTAATAGGTAGTGCCATTTGTCAGGTGGGTAAGCGTATAGGATGTGCCAACCGGGATTCCGTTGATCTTTATTCCGGCTATGCCAGAGACGGTGGAGTAATAGAGGTTGAAGGATGTGGCTCCAGTAACGGAATTCCAACTTGCCGTAACTTGGCCATCACCCGGCGTTATAGCAACGCCGGTTGGAGCGCTTGGACCCGTTATCGTGGAACCGTTGGTAACGATGGTTATGGTGATCGTAATGCTGAGCGCAATTGTGTTGGATTCATTAATGCCTGCGGTTGATACAACCCCCACGGAAACAGTTGTTGATGCGTAATCGGCATTCGTTGAAATGTCGGATTGTATGGCTGTGACGATGGCGGCAAGGAGGGCGTTATTATTTATGGCGACAATAATCGCTCCAATGTCGGCACCGCCAATAATGTTCGATACATCCTGGCCCGGCTCCCCAAGTTGGTCTTTACCGGCCTTCGCCGCAAGCACTTTAACGACAGCTGAAGAAGTGGGATCAATCGTTACCGTTTTATCGACATTAGCTTTTTCAACATAGGATTTCAAGCAGACATTCCCTTTAGTTGCCCGCAAAATATAGTTATTCCCGGCATCGACACTCAGCGAGTATGAGCCATCGCTGTTGATGCTTCCCTCAGCAAGAACGGCTCCTTTTGAGTCGATAACCTTAACTAAGCCGCCACCCATAGGAGCGGAATGCGTTGACGTGATGGCGGAGCTCGGCTTAAGGGAGGGCTTCTGCAATGTGGAAACAACACCCGTCAGAACAACCTTTGTTACGGCATTCCCCGCGGAACCGGTTGAACTGGAAAAATCGCCGATTCCGCAAGAAGGCAAAAAGGCGGCGATTACCAAGTAATGCAATATCCTCATACTTGTATTCTATCATTGCTTACTATTTATGAGCTTCTCAAGGCACTATTTTCAACAGGCGTGCTGATATAGGGCAAAAAGATGGTTGCCGCGACATCCCCTGCCGCCCATGGCTAAGACGATATTTTCAAACCGGGAAGCTATACCCTTTTGCGGCGCGTCATCAGCGCTATAGCAATGGCGGAAAACGCCAGCGTCAGCCACGGCAGAACATCGCCCGTTCTGGCGTAGAGCGTTGGCACCGCCCGCGCGGGAACCGCGGCCACCATCACGCCATCCCCTTCGCCGCCAAAGCGCATGGCGGCCAGCTCGCGGCCGTACTGGTCGGTGGCAAGCGATGTGGCGTTGCGCACCGAGCGGACCATCGAAACCCCCGCCGCCACCGCGTTGGCCCGCGCCATGCGGGAATGGATCGGATCGATCCCCTTCCAATCGGAAGACGGCAGCAACACCAACCCCGCGCCGTCGCGCGCGTTATCAAGCGCGATATGGGGGAAATCGAAATCGTAGCAGATGGCCCCGCCGAGCGCGCCGCCGGTAACGGGAATAACCTTTGCGCGCCTTGTTCCCGCGTCATGCATGTCGCCGGGCACCGGGTGACGCTTGAAATACTCGTCCCCCACCGTGCCGTCCGGCAGGATCATCCGGTACTTGTTTTCGTAGTGGAACGGATCGGCGGAAAGAAGAACGGCGTACGCCATAACGATGGAGATGCCTTTTTCCTTCGCCATCGCCTGTCCGCGCGCGGTAAAGGCGACTTCATCGGCGGGAAGCAGTATCGTCGCCGCCTCGTTCCAGACCGCCGCCTTTGCCCCCAACGCTGCGGCTTTTTCAGTACGGGCGAAAAGCTCACCGTCATATTTCCGCAAAACGGAGATATCGTCCTTTGCCGCAAGGAGTTCCGCGGCCTGAATGGGAGAAGAGACCGCCGCCACCCGCATCGGCGCGCCGGGAGCCTCGTGCGAGAGCCGCTGTTGGCCGTATACCAGCGCGGCGGAGGCAAGCACCGCGAACAGAATAAAATCGCGCTTCACGGCGCGCGGCCCGGCGGTATAGGCGGCCGCCGCGATTGACGAACCTAGCCCCACAAGGAAGGAAATGCCGGTGATGCCGGTCAGCGAGGCGAGCTGCATTAGCGGCAGGTTGTCCACCTGCGTATAGGCCAGCGCCCCCCACGAGCCGGAATCCGTGAAGGAATATTGCAGCCATTCTATCGTTACCGCCAATGCCGGAAAAAGGTACATGCCCCAGCGGAGGCCGAGCCGCCGGTGGCCCGCCGCCGAGATCGAGATGGCGGCGAAACAGAAAACAGCCGCCGGAACCGAGAACATCGGCGCCATGAACCAGGGAACCTGATCGGTGATGATCTTGCCTACCGTCATGGTCATGGCCGCCAGAACAACCGCGAACAGCCAGAGGTGCCGTTTGAGGCCCCCCTCGACATGCATGGCGGCCAGAAACGGCGCGAAGGCGATCCAGCCCAGTTCAGCCACGCCATAGCGCATTGATGAGAAAAATAGCAGTACGCTCCCAGCCGCCATCAGCGGCCAGAAAGCGGGTGCGCCGGTTTTTTCGCCGGCCCCTTCCCCTGCGGGAATGCGGCAAAGAGGTTCAGAATTCGTTTGGATGCTCATGACAGATCCTCCTTGGCTGCCGCGCGCGCTCCCGCCCAAAGCAGGCGCAGTTGATACCGGTAGGCGGCGGCATAGTTTTTCGCCCCGTTGGGGCCCATGGAAACCGGCACCCCCTGAAAGATCGCGGCGAGGGCCAGAACCATGGCTTGCACGTTTGTGCGGCGGGGAAGCTCCCCTTTCCTGATCGCCGTTTCGAGGTGGGAAGGAAAAAGCGACTCCAGCCCCATCTCGGCCAATCCCTTGAAATCGGCGATATCGGGAAAGCGGAGCCGCTTTTCGGCCCCGGTAAGCGGCGCCGGAAGGGAAACCTCTTTTTCCCGCCGCCGGGCAAGGAAGGAGACGATCTCCCCCATGATCTCGGGGAATTTTTCGCACTGCCGGGCGGTGTATTCAAAGATCGACTCAATCGCCTTCAATCCCCCCGCCTCTTTCGCGGTGCCGCGGGCGTGGTGGGAGACCTCGATGCTCCAGAGCTGGATGAAGTAGATCAGCAGGTCGCTTTTCTTGCCGAAGTAGTTGAAGAAGGTGGCGTATGAAACCTCGGCGGCGGCGCATATGTCGCCCAGCGTGATCTCATCGAACGGTTTTTCGGGAAGCCGCGCGAGGGCGGCATCCAGAAGCGCAAGCTTTGTCTTTGCGAATTTGATCTCCCTGAGGGGCAATTTTTTCTTCTTCATGATTTTCCTCTTCATGGCTTTATTTTAGATAACTATCTAATTTTTGTCAATTGTATATTTATACGACCACAGAGACGCGGAGACACAGAGAAAGCTGTTTGGTTATGAAGATTCGGCTAGCCACGGGAAGAGACTTTTCTACTCCGTGTCTCTGTGGCTCTGTGGTTTATTTCCTGATAAATAACGCACACCGGCGGAAGGGCATTACAGCGCGCCGATGTGATAGCATGAAGTATCCAAAGACGGAGGGATGCGAACATGTGCCTTGCGGTTCCGATGGAGTTGGTTGAGAAAAGCGAATTTCGCGGCGTGGCGCGCCTCGGCGGCGTGAGCCGCGACGTGAACCTGATGCTGGTGCCGGAAGCGGGCATCGGCGACTACGTCATCATCCACGCCGGTTGCGCCATCTCGGTGCTGAGCCGGGAAGAGGCGAAAAAAACGCTCGACCTGCTGGGCGAGATCGAAAACGATCTGGGCGGAAAACCGGCATGAAATACCTCAGCGAGTTCCGCGACGGCGCGCTGGCGAAAAAGGTTGCCGGCGCCATCCACGCCGAATCGAAAACGCCGCTGCGCATCATGGAGTTCTGCGGCGGCCACACCATCACGCTGGTGAAATACGGCATCCCCCAGATGCTGCCGGAGCACATCGAGATGATATCCGGCCCCGGGTGCCCCGTCTGCGTCACCACCAAAAAAGAG
>JAHFEJ010000040.1 GCA_023248535.1 Nitrospinales bacterium
CCCATCGGATAATCATGACAGATTCCGAAGACAAGAAAAATGCCTTATCCCCTTGCTAATAAAGGCTCTGGAGCCGCTTCACCCCACCTTTTTACCCACTCGATAAGGAGAAGACCCTAATAAATTAAAGGACAATTTCGAGGGTTGTTGTTCTGCTATTCGTTCAACAGTGGACTTCGTTTCGCAACATTGCTGGTGTTTGAGTAGCGATATTATTGGGGGATATTACAACTTAGTTCCTTTTGTTCATTATCTGTTCCATGCTAAAAACCATGTTGTCCCTAATAATCAAGTAGGGCAAGTCAGGAAGGCCTTTTTTCTTTTCGCATTCATTAAACCCTTTTCACGTCATGCTGACAGCAGATTGAGAAACTATGTTAACGAATGCCTTAACCCTTTAATAAAAGCAAAAGACATAACCTTTCCTTTTGAGAAAACTGTGGAATGGATATGTTATAAAGAAAATGTAAAAGGTTTCGATGAGGATGTGTTGAGGCGAAACATCCTTCTCTCACTACATTTGATTCAGGGGTTGGGTGGTAAAGTAAAATACGATCGTAACATTCCAGAGATTGACCACATTTTTCCGAAATCAACACTATTTGAACAAAAATTCAGTGAGGCGGAGGTAAATCATATTGGCAACTTCTGGATTCTCGCTCAAAATAAGAACAGAAATAAAACAGATAAACATCCTAAAGCTTATTTTTTAGAAAATAGCCAACCGGCGGAGAATGTATCCCTTTCTGAAATGCAGAAAGCTTTAATTGATTCAAAGATGCTTGATTTTAAAATGTATCGTAAATTTACCAGGGAAAGAGGAGTGCTGATGTTGAGCGCTATCAAGAAAAGGGTGGGTCTTGCAGATTCAGATTTTAATGTGTTACAAAAAACTGATACGGAATGAATTAAAAGGGCGCACCAATTCAGTTCTTGCGCCTAGCCGGAGATCAGGTGCCTGATATTCCCTCTGGCGTTATATAACATGATACGTTATATTGCCTCTTAGGCATGATAAGGGAATTCGGGTGCGCAAAAACCAGAGAACTGTTTATCACCGGCAAAAGCAGGCATTTCCCTTTGGGGGTTTGCAAGGCGGGATTGCGGAAACTTGATTACCTTCATGCCGCGAAGCGGCTGGACGACTTGGCGAAAGTGCCGGGAAACAGGTTTGAAGCGTTAAAAGGCGGCTACGAAGGATTTTACAGTATTAGGGTCAATGACCAATTCCGGATCGTGTTCCGGTTTGTGGAATCCGATGCGTATGACGTCGCAATGACCGATTATCATTAGGAGCAGGAACCGGGCAATGGAAATAAAAAGGAAGCCGACCCATCCGGGAGAGATTTTACGCGAGGATTTTTTGAAGCCGCTCAACTTGTCCCAGGTAGGGTTGGCGGAGGCGTTGGGTACCACCTTCCGTACCGTCAATGAGATCGTTAACGAGCGGCGGAATTTGAGCCCCGAAATGGCGGTGAAGCTTGCGCGGTATTTTGGGACATCGGAGGAAGTATGGCTGAATTTGCAAAATCAGCACGACATCCACCGCGTAAAAATCAGGGATAAAAAGAAGCTGGTGAGGATTAAGCCCCTTCGCACGGCCCACGCCACCCGCCCCTAATACCAGCCTCGCCATTTCCGCAACCGGCATGCCAGGCGTTCTTGTTTCCCCCAATCGCTGTCCCCCTAATTGATTACTTTTTGCAACTAATCCTTACTTAATGTAAACTGTTGTATCAGAGAGGATTATTGTTGATGGATGAATCACTCAATCTGGGAAAAGCGGAAGACGAGCGGTTAAACAAGCTCCTTCACGACGTGGAAGGGGAAATCTCCGTTTACGCCAGGACCATTGCGCAGCAGGTCAACCGCCTTGCGCAGATAGGCATCGCCCTCTCCGCCGAACACGACATCAACAAGTTGCTGGAAATGATCGTGGACGAGGCCCGCCATTTCACCAACGCTGACGCGGGCACCCTCTACATGATGGAAAACGAAAAGCTGGTCTTCCGCATCCTGCAGAACGAGACCCTGAAAATACGCAAAGGGGGAACCGGCGACAAGGTGGAACTTCCCCCCGTGCCGCTGCTGAAAACCAACGTATCGGCCTATGTGGCGCTCACGCAGGAATCGGTCAACATCGCCGATGTGTACGAGGCGCAGGGGTTCGACTTCACCGGCCCGCGCAAGTACGACCAGGCCACCGGCTACCGCAGCAAATCGATGCTGGTGGTGCCGATGATGAACCTGGAAGGGGAAGTCATCGGCGTGCTGCAGCTGCTGAACGCCAAAGACCCCAAGACCGGCGAAGTGATCGCCTTCGCCGATAATTTCGTCGCGCTCACCCGCTCCATGGCTTCGCAGGCCGCGGTCTCCATCACCAACGCCAAGCTGATCGCCGACATGGAGGCGCTCTTCGAGGCCTTCGTTTCCGTCATCACCACCGCGATAGACGAACGCTCGCCCTACACCGCGGGGCACATCCGCCGCGTGGCCGAGCTGGGGGCGCTGATGTGCGAGGTGATCAACAAAACCAACGAGGGCAAGTTCGCCGACGTGTATTTCGACAACGAAAAAGTGAAGGAAATGCTCATGGCCGGCTGGCTGCACGACGTGGGCAAGATCACCACCCCCGTGCACATCGTCGATAAATCGACGAAGCTGGAGACGATATTCGACCGTATCGACATCCTGCGCCACCGGTTCGAACTGATAGACGCCTGCACCCGCGGCGAGATGCTTGATAAAAAGCTGGCCGCGATGAACAACGGCGGCGGCGACCTCTCGGCCATGGACGCCGAATACGAGGCGTTCCGCAAAAAGCACTGGGACGACTACGAGTTCATCACCCGCTCCAACAAGGGGGGCGAGTTCATGGACGATTCGCTCGTCGCCCGCATCAAGGAGATCGCCGCGCGCACCTACCGCTACAACGGCGCCGACCACCACTATCTCACCGAAAACGAAGTCAACAACCTCTGCATCCGCAAGGGCACCCTGCTGGACGACGAGCGGAAACTGATTCAGGATCACGTGGTGCTCACCATCCGTATGCTGGAAAAAATCCCGTTCACCAAAAAGCTGTCCAACATCCCGTTTTACGCCGGCACCCACCACGAAACGCTGGACGGCAAAGGTTATCCCGCCGGGCTTAAAGCCGAGCAGATACCGCTGGAGGGCAGGATCCTGGCCCTCGTCGACATCTACGAGGCGCTTACCGCAAGCGACCGCCCCTACAAAAAAGCTATGCCCGTGGAAAAGGCGTTCGCCATCCTCAAGGCGGAAGCGGATCACGGCAAGTTGGACAAAGACCTGCTCGACCTCTTTATCAAGGCGAACGTGCACGATATTTACCGCAGCATGCACCCCGAACTGGCCGAAGGGCACAAGGCCGTCGAAAACGCCGACCGCGCCCCCGGTTCCACCACCGCGATGGCGATGGACATGATCCGGCGCGTACTGGGCACCAACATGCCCGACCGCGTAAGCTGAACGGTGGCTCTTTTCCCGGTTGCCCGCCGGGGGGCTGATCTCCTATCCTTGAAAAAACAATCTGGATGGGTAACAAAGGGATGAAACAACGGCTGCTTGATTTCTGGCGCGGCCTCTGCATGTACGGGGCCGATTTCTATTGGAAAGTCATCTACCGCGCCAGTGCGATAGGCCTGGAGAACGTGCCGATGGAGGGGGGCGTGCTCATCTGCGCCAACCATATCTCCAACAGCGAGCCGATGCTGATCCCCTATTTCATCATTGACGCCTTCGGGCGCTTTTCGAAGCGCCGGTTCTGGAATCCCGCCAAGGAGGAGCTTTTCAATTACGGCCCGTTCAGCTGGCTGCTGAGGTCGTGGCGCGCATTCCCGGTGAAGCGCAACGCGCGCGATATTACCTCCATGAGCCGCATCGCATCGCTGGCCGCCACCGATATGGTGATGCTCTATCCGGAGGGAACCCGAAGCAAGACCGGCGTACTCGGCCCCGGCAAACCGGCGGTGGGAAAGATCATTTACGATTCGCGCGCCACCGTCGTTCCCACCGCCGTCTTCAATACCCGGTACTGCCTGCCGAAAGGGAGCCTGTTCCCCCGGCTGCGCCTGCCGCTGTATGTGGTCTACGGCAAGCCGCTTGACCTGTCGCGTCTTTATGCTCTCCCCCCCTCCAAGGAGACCAGCGCCCTCATCGTCAATGAAGTGATGACGGCCATCCGCGCCCTGCTGGAAGAGCACCAGCATCTCGACCTGATGCACGCGCAAGGGCAATCGCAGGCGCAGCTTACCCGCGCCGCCGAACAACAACTCCGGACCGGCGTATAATGGGGAGCATGGGCGAACGCATAGCGGGAGTGGACGAAGCGGGGCGCGGGCCGCTGGCAGGGCCGGTGGTCGCCGCCGCCGTCATTCTCCCGTCAGGCGCGCCGCCGTTCCCGTTCCGCGATTCAAAGACCATCTCCCATCAGCGCCGCGTCATCCTGCACGATTGGCTGTTCGCATCCGGCGCCGCCATCGGCATCGGTGTAGTGGAACCGGACGAGATTGACCGGATCAACATTTTGCAAGCGGCGCTGTTGGCCATGCGCATTGCCGTGGAACGGCTGGATCCGTTGCCGGATAAAATCCTCATCGACGGCAACAAAACCATCCCCCGTTTCACCCTCGCGCAGGAAGCGATAGTGAAGGGGGATGCAAAGATACCGGCCATCTCCGCCGCCTCGATCATCGCCAAGGTGACGCGCGACCGGATCATGGACGGGCTGCACGCGCAATACCCGCAATACGGATTCGACAAACACAAAGGGTACGGCACAAAGGAGCACCGCGACGCGATTCTGAAGCACGGCCCCGCCGCCATCCACCGCAAAACCTTCGCCGGGGTATGCATCGTTGAGCTACCTGCGGAATCTTAAAAACAGGCTGCAAAACCTCGCCTTCGGCAAATCGGCCGAGGCCCAGGCGGCGCGCTTCCTCAAAAACAACGGCTACGCCGTCCTGGAAACCAACTACCGCTGCCGCGCCGGCGAGATCGATATCGTGGCGCGCGAGGGGGCGGTGTTGGTGTTTTGCGAGGTGAAGGCCCGCCGCACGGCGTCATACGGCAGCGCGCTGGAGGGGATGACGCCGCAAAAGGCGCGCAAGATCAAGGCGGCCGCCGAACACTATCTGATGAAACATAATGTCACCGGCCTCGACATCCGCTTCGATGTGGTGACGATGGACGGCGATGGCCCCGCGCAAAAGACCGCCCTCATCCGCAACGCGTTTTAACTTTGGTACCACAGGTTTCAACCTGTGAATCACCGCGTTAGCGGTAACGCTTTTTTGGCCCTTGCGGGCCAACAACAGAATGAATTCCGTTGTACCGGCGCAATAACCTTCTTTCGCGGAATATCTGGCGAAAAAAATGGAATCCATTGAACTATCAGGCGGTTTTGGGCATAATGCACCCTTTGGCTGGGATTTACCCTCTGATTGATGATAAAATGGAGCATTGGAGATAGATGAATAACCGCCGCGCACCGCAAGGGAACCGGCATGCGATACATCGGCACGGACAAGACAGCCCGGCTAACTTGGAGGACACATGATAGGCATTTCAAAACTCTACTGCAACGTGGAGAACGAAGGGGACGCGATCCGCTACGGCAAGCAATCGCATGGCATGTCCCAGAAGCCCCACGCTCACACGGTGCCCAAATCCTCCGGCGAACGCCGCCCGGTGGTTTCCTGGAACATCACCCGCACCTGCAACCTCAGCTGCATCCACTGCTATTCCGATTCGGAAGCGAAAAACTACGAGGGGGAACTGGGCACCGAGCTGGCGAAAAAGAACATCGCCGACATCGCCCAATTCCAAAGCCCCGCGCTGCTCTTCTCCGGCGGCGAACCGCTCATCCGCCCCGATGTGTTCGAGCTGGTGGATTACGCCCGCTCGCAGGGGCTGCGCAGCACGCTCTCCACCAACGGCACGCTTATCGACGAGGAGACCGCGCGGAAGATCAAGGAAAGCGGCTTTGTCTACGTCGGCATCTCGCTGGACGGCATCGGCCTGATCAACGACAAGTTCCGCGGCAAGGACGGCGCGTTCAAAAAAGCGGTCGCCGGTTTCAAGAACTGCGTGAAGGTGGATCAGCGCGTCGGCCTGCGCCTCACCCTCACCCGGCACAACTACGAAAACCTGCACGAGATCTTCGATTTCATCGAGCGCGAAGAGATCAACCGCGCCTGCTTCTACCACCTCGTCTACGCCGGCCGCGGCCGCGGCCTCACCAGCGAGGACCTTACCCACGAGGAAAGCCGCCACGCCATGGACATCATCCTGGAGCGGACCGAGGACTTCCACAAGCGCGGCCTCTTCAAGGACATCCTCACCGTGGACAACCACGTGGACGGCGTCTACCTGTACATGAAACTGAAAGAAAAAAACCCGGCCCGCGCCGAAGAGGTGCTCAAAATGCTGGAATGGAACGGCGGCGGACGCTACAGCAGCGGGGTGTCGTTCTCCAACATCGATTTCTACGGCAACGTGCACGCCGACCAGTTCTGGCAGCACTACAGCTTCGGCAACATCAAGGAGCGTCCCTTCAGCGAAATATGGCTCGATCAGCGCGACCCGCTGATGAAGGGCCTCAAGAACCGCCTCGACTACCTCAAGGGGCGCTGCGCCGTCTGCAAATGGCTCAACGCCTGCGGCGGCTCCATGCGCGTACGCGCCGACGTGGTGTACAACGACGCCTTCGCGCCCGACCCGGCCTGCTACCTCACCGACGAGGAGATCGGCCTCACCGCCGAAAAGAAAGCGGCGTTGAAAGCAAAAGGCCACGAATTCCCGGTGCCGGAACATCTGTTGTCGAAAAAGCTGGGAGTGGGGGCGAACAAGTGAGCGGAGACGGCAAAAAAGGCCACCCCGGCGGACATCCGCATGGCGCGGGCGGCCACCCCGGCGGCACCATAAAAGAGGTCTACTCGACCATCATGGATGCGCCCGACGCCCACGGGCAGGCGCACCAGTTCATGATGAACAAACAGAACCAGATACGCCTGGTGTTTTGGGAAACCACCGCCGGCTGCAATCTGGAATGCGCCCACTGCCGCCGCATCGATGTGGCCAGCACGCTGATGAAAAACGACCTCACCACCGAGCAGTCGAAAAAAATGATCGACAGCCTGCTGGAGGTGGGCAACCCGATACTGGTGCTTTCCGGCGGCGAGCCGCTCTACCGCCCCGACATATTCGAGCTGGCCCGCTACGCCACCGACAAGGGCCTCACCGTGGCGCTGGCCACCAACGGCACGCTGGTCACCGCCGCCGTGGCGCAAAAAATAAAGGACTCCGGCATACAGCGCGTCTCCATCTCGCTGGACGGGCTGGGGGCGACACACGACTTTTTGCGGAAACTTCCCGGCAGCTACGATATGGCCATCCGCGGCTTCAAGGAACTGCAAAAGATCGGCATACCGGTCCAGATAAACTGCACCATCGCCAAGCACAACGTGCACCAGGTGAAAGAGATTTATCAAAACGCCATCGATCTCGGCGCGGTGGCGCTGCACATCTTCATGCTGGTGCCGGTCGGCTGCGG
Source organism: Nitrospinales bacterium (assembly GCA_023248535.1). Lineage (GTDB taxonomy): Bacteria > Nitrospinota_A > UBA7883 > JACRGQ01 > JACRGQ01 > JACRGQ01. The sequence continues at coordinate 7,577 of JAHFEJ010000040.1, forward strand.
CGTGACCATCGCCGAAGACCAGATGCTCGATCCCCAGGTGTATGAGGACGTGCTCGGCTGGTTCTACGAGGTGAGCAAAGAGAAGAAGATCGAAACCAAAGCCACCTGCGCCCCGCACTATTTCCGCATCATGCGCCAGAAGGCGAAGGAAGAGGGGATACAGATCACCCCCAAAACCCACGGCATGGCCGCCATGACCAAAGGGTGCCTCGCCGGGTCGGCCATTTGCTTCATCTCGCATAAAGGCGAGGTGTTTCCCTGCGGCTACCTCCCGGTGGAAGCGGGCAATATCAACCGACAGAGCTTCAAGGATGTGTGGGATAACAGCGAAGTGTTCGCCAACCTGCGCGACCCCGACAAGCTCAAGGGGAAGTGCGGCATCTGCGAATACAAGAAGGTCTGCGAAGGGTGCCGCGCCCGCGCCTACTACGAAAAGGGGGGCGACTACATGGAAGAGGAACCGTACTGCATTTACGAACCGAACAAGATCGCCCGGAAATAGGGGCGCTAATCCCGCCCTTTGTCATTCTGAGCGCGGCGAAGAATCTCTTTCCGGAAAGGGAGGGGCGGAACGGTATTTTCTATCCGCCCCGGAAAAAACCGGACACCGCGCAGCGGTGTTCCGTGTTTTTCACACGAGCAAAGCGAAGTGTAAATCCCCTTCAAAGGGAAATAGTTCCTTCGCCTCCGGCTCAGGATGACATCGGCCTTTCTGGGTGGGACGGACACTCTTGTCCGTCATCGGCCCGCAAGGGCCGACACTCTCTTGGCGCTGGCGCGCCAACGCGGACAGGAGTGTCTGCTACAGCGGATTCCCGCACCGGGTTGTGTACGGCTGGCTTCATTACATTCCGCCGCCGCTTTACCAATTCCGGCGCTCCTTCCGCGCCACCTGAAAAAAAACCCTTTAGTCCCGCCCCTTTTTCTCCGAAAATAAGGGACGGATGTCATTGCTTGAGGTGTATGCGTGAAAGTTGCGATAGTCGCGGTCATGGTGGTGCTGGCGATGGGGGTCGCCTTCGTCGGCGGTCTTCTCGTCGCGTCAAAAGTGATCGCCAGCCGCGAGGAACGGGCCGTGAAACCTCCCCCGATAACCACGGCGGAGGTATCCCCGAAAGAAGAAGGGGCGAAAGGGAAAGAGGGGGGCATCGGCAAAGGGCTTGAGGCGGCGGCACCCAAAAAAGAGGAAAAAAAGCTGACCACCGACGAATTGATCGCGCTGGTCGATTACAACATAACGGAAAGCCGCGACGCCGGTAAATTGCTAATGCGAAAAAAAGTGGCCGAAAACATGAAGGCCACCACGCAGCAGCTTGAGTTGGAATCGGATAAGGCCAAGGAAAAAGAGCGGCTGGAAGCTTCCGTCCAGCGTTGGCTGGATCGCTCCAAAAGCCGGTAAATTTTCCCGGTGGGCACGGCAATCTTGCCGTGCATCGGCCCTTCTTGGTGGAACCGATTTGTACGGGCGGGTTTCAAACCCGCCCCTACCAGTCCGTCATCGGCCCGCAAGGGCCGACATTCTTGTATCTGTCATCCCGCACTTGATGCGGGATCCAGACATATTTTCAAAGCTCTCTTTATTCCCGGTGTTTCCCCCGGTAGCGGCGTCACTCCTGGCCCCTCTTGAGGGCGAAAAAAAAAGCCGGTCGGCCTTGCGGCTACCGGCTTGATGCAAACGTGATGCGGCGTCGGGCGGAGGTTACTTGCCCATTTTCGCCACCTTGGAGGCCACGCGCGATATCTTGCGTGCGACGGTCCGGTGGTGCATGATGTTCTTCGTCTTCGCGCCGTCGATGAGCGACTGCACTTCTTTCAGCGCCTTTTGCGCCTCCGCCTTGTCGCCGCTGGCGATGACGGCAAGCGTTCTCTTGGTCACCGTGGCGACCGCGCTCTTGTAACTGGTGTTGCGCTCTTTGCGCTTCAGGGCCTGCTTGGAGGCCTTCACGGGCGATTTATGCTTTCTCAAAGTATTCTCCTAAAAGAGGATAACTATACCCAAATTCCCCGAAAAGTCAACCTCCCCCCGCGTTTTTGTGCGTTGCAGGGGGCAAATACGTCTATATGCGCCACGGTTCATTTTGTGGCACGGGTTTCCGGCCCGGTTTACGTTCGCGGTTTTCCCGGTCGAATTCCCATTGCAACGGGTTGTCCGCGATGTATTGCCGGATTTGGTTCAACGATTCGTCGTTCCTGATGATGTGTTCGTAATAATTGCGTTGCCACACACCAACGCCCGCCGTTTGGCGGCGTTCGTTGATTCGCCGCGCCGAAAACGTTTTGAACGCCCGAACAATTTCCGGCAACCCATGATTGGTAGGGTCAGGCTTTGTAGGGGCGGGTTTCAAACCCGCCCGTACGATGGGATTGGCATGGTCATTGGTACGGGCGGGTTTCAAACCCGCCCCTACATTCCCCGCAATGTCGTTCGATAATACGATGATGCCGTGAACGTGATTGGGCATTATTACAAACGCATCCAATACCACATGCGGATGATGCATCGGCAACCCGCGCCATACGTCCTGGACCGTCTCCCCATATTCGTTCAATCGCATTTCCCCATTCATAATGTCGCCGAACAGGTGGTTGCGTTTCATTGTGCATGTGGTGATGAAATATCCCCCCACGAGCGAATAATCGTATCCCTTCAATCGGATTGATCGCCGCCCGTGTTTGGGGTCAATTATCAAACCGCCCCCTCCACAATCTTTATCTCTTCTTCGGTGAGGCCGTACAGCATCATTATTTATGTTCCAGATACATTTCTAGGCCCCGCCATGCAGCCCCCTTTTTTATGACAGTGGGTAGTTTAGGCGGCTGCGGAGCTTAAATCAATTCCCCTTTCGACGGGGGCGGTAGGGGCGGGTTTTAAACCCGCCCCTACAATAGGATGTGCATGGTCGTTGGTAGGGGCAGGTTTAAAACCTGCCCCTACTACCGGGAGAGGGCTTCCGCGATAGCGGCGGAGAGTTCCGCCGGCGTGGTGACAACCTTCACGCCGCGGAACTTTTTCAGCTTCTCCATATTTTCCAGGTCGACGGGGCGCGCATAAAGCCGCATCGGTTTGGTTGCCCCCATCGTGTCGATAACCTCCTCCACGTCGGTCGGCAACACCACGATGGGAACGCGGCACTTCCCCGCTTGCGCAAAAAGCGTGGTTATCATCGTATCGCTGATGCCGTATACGAACTTCGCCACGGAGTTCGACGTGGCCGGCGCGATCACCAACAGATCATACGCCCCCGCGGAAAAAGCGCGGCAGGCAAGCGTGCTGGCGCTCCTGTCGATGCGCGGCGGCGTTGGCGGCGTGACGCCGTAGATTTTTAAAACTTCCATCCCGGCTTCGGATGCGAAGTACTCCACATCCGGCAGCGCGGCGGCCACTTCCAGCGATTCGCGCAAAAAGTGTCCCGCGCCGGTGATGCCCCATGCGATCTTCGCCATCGTCTTTCCCTCCATGCGCGCTTCCGCCCCCATGTTATTATTCCCATAAATCATAGCAGGAGACGGTAGTGCCTATCGCCAAAATAAAGGAGACGCTCCGCAACGCGGGGCTTTTTGCCGCGCCGCGTGTGACGGAGGCCGTGTTCGGCGACCCCGTGCGGTATCTCGCTTCGATATCGAAGGGGGAGGGGGACTTGCTGTTGGGCGGCGGGGATGATCCGGACGGAAAGGGGCGTTACTCCTATGCGGCGGCGGAACCTCTGTTCATCTGCCGCATGAAAGGGGAGGAGGGGACGCTCGTCACCGGTTCCGTCCGGCATCCGTTCACCGGATCGCCCCCCGAAGTCATCGCCGCCCTCGATGCGCTGTTCGCCGAATATCAAAGACCGGAAACGGAGTGCCGCATTTTTAACGGCGGGCTGGTCTGGCTTTTCAGTTACGAGATGAACCGGTTTTACGAGCCGCGCCTCGCCCAAACCCCCGCGCCGGAGAGCGGCGATTTTTGGTGCGCCTTCTACCCGGCCGTCCGGGTGTTCGATCATAAGGAAAAAAAATCGCGGGATATCTTATGGCGCGAAACCATGCCAGTCCAATCTGGCCACGAAGTGGAGAATTTGGAGCCGTTGGCGCACCTGGGTCATTTTTCGTGTGATGAAGGATTTGATGCGTTTGCACGAAAAGCACGAAGCGTAAAACGGTACATCGAAGAGGGGGATGTCTACCAGGTAAACCTCTCCCGAAGGCTGGAAGCGGAGTTCCGTGGCGATGGCCTTTCGCTCTATTCCAGAATGGCCCGTCTCTCCCCCAGCGCGATGGGCGCCTACATCGATGGCGGCGATTTCACGCTGCTCTCCGCGTCGCCGGAACTGTTCTTCAGCGTCCGCAACGGCCTGATAGAGACCGCGCCGATCAAGGGGACCGCGCCGCGCCACGCCGATCCCGCGCGCGCCGCCGCCGCGCGCGCCGCGCTGCTGGCCTCCGCGAAAGACCGCGCCGAAAACCTGATGATCGTCGACCTCATGCGCAACGACCTGTCAAAGGTCTGCGCACCGGGCAGCGTGACGGTGCCGGAGATGTTCCGCGTGGAAACGCTGCCGAATGTTCACCACCTCGTCAGCACCGTGCGCGGCGCATTGCGCGATGGCATGCGTTTGCCGCAATTGCTCGCGGCGCTCTGGCCCGGCGGCTCGGTGACGGGCGCGCCGAAAGTGCGCGCGATGGAGATCATCGCCGAACTGGAAACGACGCCGCGCGGTTTTTACTGCGGTTCGGTGGCGGCGTGCGGCATGAATGGCGGCATCACCGCGTCGTTGCTGATCCGAACGCTTGCCTGCGCGCATGGCGTGGGAGTGTTCCGCACCGGCGGCGGCATCGTCGCCGATTCCGATCCGGCGGCGGAATACGCCGAGACCGAGCATAAAGCGCGCATCATCACCGGCCTGTCAAACGGCTGACCGCGGCGCGCCGCGCGGTTCAGGGGCAACACTCGTCACCGGTGGTTTCCACCTCGATGGTTGCGTGTTCGATGCCGCACTCGCGGGTGATGGCGCGGATGCGCCCCTTCAGTTCCGCGATCTCCGCCGCCGCCAGGGGCGTGTGCGTCATGACGTGCAGGCTGACGACGTGATAGCTGCCATCCATGCTCCAGACGTGCAGATCGTGCAGTCCGCGTATGCCGTCCAACTGTTTGATGCGCTCTTCCAGCGCCGTGAGGTTCACCGATTCCGGCACCCCCTGCAAAAAAAGAATGCCGGTGCGCCGTAAATTTTTCAGCGCGTTCCATAACACATACAGCGTGATGGCCGATGCGAGCAGCGGGTCGATCACCGGCAGCTCCCTGACCAGCATCACCGCCCCGGCCACCAGCACCGCCAGCCAGCCGAGCACGTCTTCGATGAGGTGCCACATCACCATCCGTTCGTTCATCGTTGCGCCTCCCTTCAGGCGCAGGGCCGCGGCGCCGTTCACCAGCACGCCTGCGACGGCAAACAGCAGCATCCCCGAAACGTTGGACGGCTCCGGATGCAGGATGCGCGGCACGGCGTGCGCCAGAATGATCACGCAGCCGAAGGTAAGCACCGCGCCGTTCGCCAGCGCCGCCAGCAGCGAGAAACGGCCATAACCGTACGAGTATGCGCCGGTCCGCTGGCGTCCCGCCACCCGCGCCATGTACCAGGACAGGCCAATGCCGAAGGTATCGCCCAGATCGTGCACCGCGTTGGAAAAGATCGCCAGCGAGTTGGTATAAAACCCGCCGCCGAACTCAAAGCAGGTGAAAAACAGGTTCAGGAAAAACGCGGTGCGGATAGCCGTCACCGCTCCGCTTTGCGGCGTATGCGGATGCGCGTGGGGGTGATGGTGTCCGCGATGTTCCATGGTGCCGCCTACCTAAATAGCGGGGGACGGAATAACGCCCCCCGCCGCCGCATTACGGGGTGAACGTGTTCTCCACTTCGATTTTTTCCATTCCCATGCAGGGAACCGGGCAGGCGTCGATGCACAGCCCGCAACGGACACAGTTCGTCTCGTCCATCACCATGTAGGTGAAGCCCTTGTTTTCCGCCACCGGTTCGCCGCCGTTGGGCCGGACACGGACATAGTCCTGTTGCAGCATCTTTATGCAATCGTAGGGGCACACGTCGACGCAGTTGTAGCAGAGGATGCAGAGCTTGCCGTCGATCTGCACGTTGTGGTTGCAGAGGTAACAGCGCTGCCCCTGCCAAAAAATTTCTTCTTCGTTGTAGCCCAGGTCCACCTCGGACATTTTGTCCCAGCGTGCGGCGTGATCCAGCGAAGGCATTTCCTGGCGGGGAATGAGATCGAAAACATTCCCCTTGACCGTTTTCCACCCCGTATAACTGCCCAATTCGGTTTGCCGCCAAACGGTGCTGGTGATTTTTTCACCATGCCGGCCGCGCTTCGTGAGCGCTTGATCGATGACGCGCGCCACTTTGTGCGCGTTGCCGATGGCGGTAATGATATCACGCGGACCGCTGACGTAGTCCCCGGCGGCGTAAACCTTGGACAGGTTCGTGGTGAAGTTCTCACGGTTGACGGTGAAGCCGGGGCCGGACAGCGTCATGTCCGGGTTTTGGCTGATAGCCGCGATGACCATGTTGCACTTCATGGAGACGATGGAGTTCGGCACGGCCACGATCTGGCGGCGGCCGTCGGGGCCGGGTTCGGTGAGCCGCATCCGGTTGAAGACGATGCTTTCCACTTCACCGTTCGCGTTCTTTTTTATCTCAATTGGGGAAAGGAGGTACTGGAAGTCGACCCCCTCCATGGAGGTCTCGCGCATTTCGCGCTCGTCGACTTTTAATTCGTTGCGCGAACGGCGGTATACCACCGTCACCTTGGAAGCGCCAAGCCGCAGCGCGGTGCGCGAACAGTCCATGGCGGTGTAGCCGCCGCCCAGAACCACCACATGTCCGGCGGCCTTGTTGATCGTGCCGTTATTCATCCCCGCCATAAAGTCGAGGCCATACGCGATCCCTTTGGCATCGTCTCCCGGCACGTTCAGCTTTGCCGGCACCATGCTGCCGGCGGCCATCACCACCGCGTCGTAGTCTTTGCGGAGTCCGTCCATCGTGGGATCCTTGCCAACCCAGCGGTTGGTTTTAATGGCCACGCCCAAATCGCCGATCCGGTCGATCTCTTCGTTCAGTTCCTTTTCTGGCAGCCGGAAGCGGGGGATCCCGTAGCGAAGCATGCCGCCCGCCTGCGGCATTCCCTCATAGATGGTTACCTTGTGTCCCCAGAGCGCGAGGTCCATCGCCAGCGCCAGCCCCGCCGGTCCGCTGCCGACGATGGCGGCTTTCTTGCCGGTAGCGGCGGCCGGTTTCAGTTTCGGCGCATCTTTTTTATAGTCGGCGCCGCCGCGTTTCAGCCAGCAAATCGAAACGGGGTCTCCCATGCCGGGAAAGCCGTGGCGGCAGACGTTTTCGCAGGGGTGGGAGCAGACGCGGCCCAGAACGTGCGGCAGAACGTTATCGGCCATGTTGATGGCGTAGGCTTTGTCATAATCGCCGCGCGCCGCGGCGTCGATGTATTCCGGTATGCGGGTATCGGCCGGGCAGGCGCGGCGGCAGGGGACGTTGTCTTTGTACCACTCGATGTCGGGATCGCTGCAGAAGTGAACTTTGTTCGGTGCGGTCTTCACCTTCACCACTTCGGGTATTTCCCCCTGGCCCTGCGGAACCCGCGCCATGATCCGGTATCGGTTTTCCATTGCCTGCTCCATCGTGATGGTTAAAAAAACGGAATCCCGGTACTCTTCACCGCGCGCATGGCTTGCAGACCGGGATACTCTATCCTGCACCCCTATTAAAGCCGCTTTGGCCCTTTTTTTCCAGTCCCCCCGCGCGGCATGCTTGCGGGTATAATACACTGCCGATGAAGGATGCTGTTTTTTCAATGGGCGCGGCAAGGAGATTTCGAACGGTTGGATGAGATTGAATTTCATATAGGGCGTTTGAAAGCGCCGGATTTTTCCACGCGCCGCCAGAGCGCCGAGTTGCTGGGCGAATTCGGCGATCCCCGCGCGGTGAAACCGTTGCTGCGGATGTTGGGGGACGATTACTGGCAGGTGCGCAACACCGTGGTGGATGCGCTTCTCAGAATCCGCGACCGCTCCACCATCGGTTCCCTGCTGGAATGCCTGCGGGACGAAGACCCCGGGGTACGCAATACCGCCATGTCGGTGTTGAACGAAATGAGGGAGGATGTCGCCGCGCCGCTCTCCCGTTTGTTGGCCGGGGATCCGGCGGAGGATGTGCGTATTTTCAGCGCCAACACCCTGGGGCGGCTCAAAACGGACGCGGCGGTGCCGGGCCTCATCGAAGGGCTTAAGGACGCCGATGAGAACGTCCGTTACGCCTGCGCTGAAGGATTGGGACGGCTGGGCTATCACGATGCCACGCTGCCGCTGTTGGCGGCGGTGGAGCACGAGGATGTGTGGGCACGGTATCCTTACATCACGGCGCTCGGCCTCATTGGTGATGAACGGGCCTGCCCCGCGCTTATCGGAATGCTTGAAGACGAAGTGCTGTCCTTCCCCGCGGTAACGGCCCTCGGGCAGATCGGCGATATGGCCGGATTGTTGCCGCTGGTTGCCTTGCTGGAAAAAACGGCCGATGCCACGGCGCTTCGCGCCTGCATCATTGCAATCGCCAGCATTGAAAAGAAAACCGAATATTTCTCCAAAGTGGAGCGGCAAGCCTTCTTTCCCGCCCGCGCGAACGAAGCGGTGAAAAACCTCGATGCCAGCCACATAATCGAACCGCTTATCGAGATGTTGCATTCCGGGAATGAACAGGAAATTTCCGCTTCGCTGCTGCTGCTGCGGCGGATCAGGGGGGACTTGCCGGCGGAACGGCTTTTCGGCCTGCTGGGGGATGAAACCCTTGAAGAGGAGGTGCGCGATCTCATGGCGCGGCAGGGGGCGTCCGTGTTGCCGGCGGTCCGGGCGGAGTTGGCGCGGCCGGGCGCGCAAAATGTGAATCAGCTGTTGCGCCTCTTGGGGGTTCTGGGCAAGCCCGGGGATGCCGCGGTGGTAATACCCTTTCTGGAGGCGCCGGAAGCCGAAATTGTATGCGATGCCCTCAAATGCCTCGGCATGCTGGGCGACGATGCGCGGTTCGATCTGATGACCTCATTTCTGGCCTCTTCCGATGACAGCGTGCGCAACGCCGCGGTGGGTGGCATATCGCTTCTGAAAAAAACGCCGGAGGTAATCCGGCGGGTGCTGAATCTGTTGAAAGCGGAGGATAGCTTGCTTCGCCGCGGCGGCTACAGGATAATCGGCTTTCTTTCCACGCTGCAAACCGTTGATCACCTGATGGCCGGACTCGCGGATCCGGCCGCTGTGGTGCGTGCCGCCGCCGCGCAGTCGCTGGGGTATGTGGGGATAGCCCACCGCCCGCTGCTGGAACGGCGCGATTACCTGGAGGCTCTGGGACGCCTTAGCCTTGACGAGGATACTGCAGTGCGCATCGAGGGGGCATTGGCGTTTGGGCGTATCAACCAGCCCGGTGTTCATGCCCTGCTCCTGAATATGTTGAAGGAAGCCGATCCCGCGGTCCGCGACCATGTGATCCGCGCCGTGGGGCGTTGCCATCTGAAACTGGCCGAACCGCAATTGATCGCGCTGCTGGCCGCCGAGGAGAATCCGGAACAAAAAATATTCCTTTGCGGCGCGCTGGGCGGCTGCGGGAGCGCGGCGGCGTTGCCGCCGCTTGAAGATCAACTTGATGACCCGGCGCCCGAAGTGGCGGCGGAAGCGGTGTTGGCCATCGCCATGATCGGCGGCGGCCCGGTGGTGGACCGCCTTTTGCCGTATCTTGACCACCCCAGCTGGATCGTGCAAGACGCCGTCATCCGCGCGCTGGCCGGTATCCCCGCTCCCCATTGCGTCCCGGCGGTTGCGGGTTTTATTTTGGGATTGAAGAATGACATGAACCGCGGCCTTTTGCTGCGGGCCGCCATCCGGACTTTAGGACGCATCGGCGGTGCCGCGGAGAAGGAATTGGTTCTGCGCTTTTTGGGGGACGATGCGTGCCAATATGAGGCGTTTGACGCCGCCCATCGCATCGCGCAGAGAACCGGCGTTGGCCACCGGTCCGGCGGCCTTCCCTCTCCGGCGGCCCGGCGCCTGGCCTGTTCCGCCTCCGTTTTTTCCACGCCGGAACTCGCCCAAATGTTGGAGGATCCGTATCCCGCGGTGCGGCGCGCGGCGATTTTGGCGCTCGTGGGGCGCGCGGACGTCCGCGCGGCGGCTTTGGCGCGTGAGCGGGGTAAAAACGACGGCGATTTCTGGGTACGGGAAATCGCCACGGCCATTCAATGACTCGGAGGAATACCGCGTGAAGATCATTCAGGAAACTTTTGGAAACGTGAAATTGCTGCGGCTGGAGGGAAAGCTGGACGTGCATTCCACCCCGGAGGTGCTGGAGCTGGCGAATGGTCTGGCCGCCAACAATTTTATCAATCTGGTTATCGATATGCGGCAGGTTGGGCTTATTTCCAGCTATGGGCTGGGAGCGATGGTCAGCATTCTCCGGAACATCCGTGAGCGGGGAGGGCATCTGAAGTTGGCGGCGTTGCGTCCCGAAGTGAAGGTGCCGTTTGAAATCACCGGGCTGATGCCGCAGTTCGAGATCCACGACAGCGTGGAACACGCGATCAGCAGCTTCTAACGGCAGTAACAAAAAAAGGGGAAGGCCGCCTTGTCGTTCCAGATGTCCGAAGAGGAATTAGCCCTCCTGACGGGATATATCAGGGAGTACGCCGGCCTTGTATTCACCGGCCCGCAGGAATACCTGTTCCACCGGCGGGTGAAGAAGCGTATCGACGCCAACAAGCTGCAGAGCGCCCGCGAATACTACCACTTCATCCGCTTCGATCCGAAGCGGGGCGAGGAGATGCGCGAACTCATCAACCTCATCACGGTCAACGAAACCTATTTCTTCCGCGAGACGCCGCAGATGGCGATGTTCAAGGACGAACTGCTTCCCTCCCTCAAGGAAAAAAACCGGCGGGAAAAAACGGTCCGCATTTGGAGCGCGGCCTGTTCCAACGGGGCCGAGCCGTACAGTATCGCGGTACTTATCAGGGAATCCGGCCTGTTTGAGGGCGGGGACTGGCGCGTGGAGTTGTATGGCACCGACATTAACGCCGAGGCCGTCCAGGCCGCCCGGCTGGGACTATACACCGCAAACGCGTTTCGCGGCGTTGACGAATCGATCCGGGAAAAACATTTTTCCCAGAAAGAACCGGGGGTGTGGGAGCTGGATCCCGGCATCCGCCAGATGGTTCATTTTTCATTGCTGAACCTTTACAACCCGGCCCAGATAAAGCTGATGCGCAACATGGACGTTATACTCTGCCGCAACGTCATGATCTATTTCGACGCCGAAGGGAAGAAGCGGGTGGGCGAACATTTGTACGGCGCGCTCCGCCCCCTCGGCTGTTTGGTTATCGGCCAAAGCGAGTCGCTTTTTAAAGTAACCACCCTCTACAACATGACGCCGATGGGCAACGTGCTTGTGTACCAGCGGCCGGCCGCGGTGGAGGACTGATATGACCGGTATGCCGCGAATACGGGTGCTGGTGGTGGACGATTCGCCGTTCATGCGGATGGCCATCAGCCGGACTCTGGAGCCGGCGGGGGGGATTGAAGTGGTGGGGCAGGCGCGTAACGGCGTCGAGGCGATGGAGAAGGCCAAGGCTTTGAATCCCGACGTGATCACGCTCGATATGGAAATGCCGCTGATGGATGGGTTGGAAACCCTGAAAGCGATCATGGCCTGGCCCCGGCCGATCCCGTGCGTGATGGTAAGCGCGCTTACCACCGAGGGGGCCGAAATCACCCTCACCGCCCTGGACGAGGGGGCAATCGATTTCATTACCAAGCCTTCATCGCTGGCGGGGATGGATATCGGGCGGTTGCAGCGCGATCTTGTAAATAAAATCCTTGCGGCCGCGCATATACCGCCCGCCCGGCTTAAGAGACGGATGGGGCCGCCTGTGGTTCGTATTCCCTTGCAGCTTGGCTCCACAGCCGGGAAACGGGGAATTGAGGTTGTCTGCATCGGCATATCCACCGGCGGGCCCTCGGCTTTACAACAAATTATTCCGGTACTGCCGGCCAATTTACCCGTTGCGGTTATGGTGGCCCAGCACATGCCCCCCGGTTTTACCAAGTCCATGGCCGAGCGGCTTAACCGGGTCAGCGCTGTCGAGGTCAAGGAAGCCGAAGAAGGGGATATCATCTCCCCGGGGAGGGTTTTATTGGCCAAATCCGGGATGCACCTTGTTTTCAATGAGAAATATGGCAGGAAGATAGCTTCAATCACTCATCGCCCGGAATCAGAAAATTATTTCCCCAGCGTCAACGTGCTTTTCGAATCGGCGGCGCACTTCTTCGGCAATCGTACCTTGCCGGTGGTGATGACCGGTATGGGAACCGATGGAACCGAGGGGCTGAAGGAATTGAAAAAAAAAGGCGCGTTCGCCATGGCCCAGTCGGAGGAAAGTTGCGCGGTGTATGGAATGCCGAAGTCGGCCATCGAGGGGGGGCTGATCGACCGGGTGGCGGGGCTGGAGGAGATGGCAAGTGCGATCATTGAAGAACTGTAGGGCGGCTATGGGGCGGCAACCGGTATTATGTATAATGGGCGGGATATGAAAGATACGAAAACCGTATTGATAATCGACGACTCGCCCACCTTTCGCACAATGGTGAGCTTTGCGTTGAAGAAAATCGCCCCTTTCGGGCATGAAATACAGGCGGCCGACGGCTTGGAGGCGCTTGATGCCCTCGCCAAGAACGATGTCCACCTGATGATCTGCGACGTGAATATGCCTAACATGAACGGGCTGGAATTCCTCAAAACGGTGAAAGGGGATGAAAAGCACAAGCGTATCCCCATAATCATGCTCACCACCGAGGGGAAAGACGAAGACCGGGAACGGGCCTTGAAGCTGGGGGCCGATGCTTATTTAAACAAGCCATTCAAACCGAACGCCCTCAAAGCGGAGATTGAACGTCTTCTCCCCTGAGCATGGTTTTCGCGCCGGGGAGTGTATAATGCCCCACCAAATGGGGGTCTGATTCAAGGGAGGTGAGGTTGTGCCAGTAAGTTACAATGCCAACGATCCGGTGGAGATCGCCCCGGGAGTGTTTCACCTGGGAGTGCAGGATCAGCCGAACAGCTTCAATAATATCCCGTATCTTATCGTGGATGGCGGCGAGGCCGTGGTCATCGATCCCGGTTCTGCCAAAACCGAGTTTTACGAGGTTGTTGTCTGCAAGATACGCAAGGCGGTTGATATGCGGAAGATCAAGCATATCATCGTCCAGCATCAAGACCCGGATCTCTGCGCCGCGATCCCGTTGCTGGAGCCGCATTGCGCGCCCGACGTGCAGGTTCATGCCCCGCTAGAGGCGAAAGTGCTGGTGCAGCATTACAATTTCAAGGCGAAGCTGCACCCGCTGGACGACGACGACACGCTGACCTTCGGCGGCGGCCGCACCCTGAGGTTTATCATGACCCCCTACTGCCATTTTGTCGGTTCGATGGTGACCTACGATTCCAGGACCAAGATCGTTTTTTCGTCCGATGCCTTCGGCGGGTTTACCGGCGCGGCCGACCTGTTCGCGGGACCGGATTATCCGATCCAGCTCACGTCGTTCCTGGGGCAATACCTTGGCTCCAAGAGGGCGCTGGAATTCGCCCTCAAGAGGCTGGAACAATTGGCGGCCGGCCCCGGCGTTGAAATGATCTGTCCGCAGCACGGCTGCATCATTCCGCGGGAACTTATCGCCACCTATATAGAAGCCGCCCATAATCTGTACGTCGGCGGAGAAATCGATTCACTGGCCGCCAAGCATGGCATAACATTGGGCTAAGGCGGGGGTGCACAATGAATACCAGAGCGGTGATCGAGGAAATATTGGCGATAGCCCTGAAAGTAACCCTTGAAAGGGAACGGCTCGCGGCGGTTTTCACAAAGTCCGGCATCAACCTCGATGCCGATATGCGCATGACGGTCATTAAGGGGGACCACATGGCGGCGCTGAAAGCGCTGATGCAGAATCTTTCGGAACTCGCGGTGGTGAAAATCAGCGCCAAGCAGGTCATCCGCAGGGCCGGGCTGACGTTGTAGCGCGGTTTGTACGGGCGGGTTTGAAACCCGCCCCTCCCGCCGGAAAAAACGTCCCCCATGTTCCCGTTCCCCTCCGGCCGAAAAATTACAGGTAGCGGTGAAGGCCGCGCCGTTCCATTTCCTGCACGAGATTTTTTATTTCCTGCGCTTTTTCCTTTTTGGTGATGAGGATGGCATCGTCGGTTTCCACCACGATGAGGTTTTCCACTCCCAGCAGCGCGACCAGTTTTTTCGATACGACGGTGTTTCCCTCGGCGGCCATCGGGAACAAGTCGCCGCCGCGCGCGCGGTTCCCTTTTTCGTCGGCCGCCCAGAGGTCGTCGGTGGCGTCCCAGCTGCCGATATCGCTCCAGTTGAATCCGGCGGCGATGACCGCGGCTTCCCCTTCAAGCTTTTCCATGATGCCATGGTCGATGGAGATGGCTTCGGCGACGGCGTAATACTCGTTGAGGTCTTCCGCGCCCCTGTTCCCTTTGGCGTACCGCTCCCATGCGGTGAAGAGTTTTGGCATGTGACGGCGCACTTTTTCCATATAGACGTCGGCGCGGAAAACGAACATGCCGCTGTTCCAAAGATAGCGGCCGGTGGCAAGGTAATCTTTGGCTTTCTTGAGGTTCGGCTTTTCCTTGAATGAGGCGACGCCGAAAGCGTGCCCATCCAGTTTTTGGCCCACTTCGATATAGCCGTAGCCGGTTTCGGGGCGCGTGGGGCGGATGCCGAAAATGGCGAGCGCGCGCCGGGTATCCGCCAGCCGCGCGGCCTCTTCAACGTCCGCCATGAATTTATCGCGCGGTTCGATGATATGGTCGGAAGGAAGCACGATCATGATACCGTTCGGGTCTTCATCAATGATGTGGGCTGCGGCCAGCGCGATGGCGGGGGCGGTATTTTTACCGGCCGGTTCGGCGAGGATGTTTTGCGGCGGGATGTCCGTAAGGATTTTTCCCACTTCATCGGCTTGGCTTTCGGCGGTTACCACGAACAGGCGTCCCGCGCCGGTCAGCGGCAGCACCCGTTCGGCGGTTTGCCGCAGAAGAGTGGTTTCCCCCAGAAAATTGAGGAGGTGTTTGGGACGCGCTTTGCGCGACAAGGGCCAAAACCGCGTACCTCGCCCGCCCGCGATAATGACCCCAAAGAGACGATTTTCTGACACTTCATGCCCTCCCGCGATATTGTCCGATTATAATGTGCCGGAGGGCTTCTTTATCCCCCAAAATCAGATACCTGATAAAATTAATTGCAACGCCAGCAGGGCCAGCAGGCCGGCAGCCACGTCATCCAGCATAACGCCGGCTCCCCCTTTGAGCTTCTCAAAGGCGGATATAGGCCAGAATTTTACTATGTCGAACAGCCTGAAAAGCCCGAAACCGGCCAATACCCCCCACCAAGTGGCAGGAGCCATAAAGAGGGCGATAAGCTGTCCCGCGATTTCATCGATCACTATGTGTTTGCTGTCTTTTTGGCCAAATAATGTTTCGGCCCGCCCTGAAATCCATATCCCCAGCAGGGTAATTATCAGCGTAACGGCTGTATAGGCGGGCCAACCAAACGGGCGCAGGAGGAAATAGGCCCCCACTCCCACCGCCGATCCGGCGGTGCCGGGGGCGACGGGGCTGTATCCGGAATAAAACCCGGTGGCCAGGAAAAGGATCAGCCGGTCGGAAACGGTTTTTGGCATTAGCGCGCAGTGTAGCACAGGGCACGGAAAATATTCCCTCTTGCGGCGGGGGGGCGAATTGTTCCATATTGTAAAAAGCCGCTTTAAAAAGTCCCGCAAAATGATAGAATACATCCGCTTTTTATAAGGAGGACCCGTAAGCAATGAACATCGAAGAAAAGGTTAAGGAAATAATCGCCGAACAGCTGGATGTGGACGCCGAAGAGGTTACTTCGGACGCATCGTTCATCGAAGACCTCGGTGCCGACTCGCTTGACACCGCCGAGCTGGTTATGGCGTTTGAAGAGGCTTTCGACATAGAGATCCCGGACAACGATGCGGAAAAAATCCAGAAGGTGAAAGACGCCGTCGACTATATCAAGAATAAAAAGTCCTGACCTTCCATGGCCAGAAGAGTTGTTGTCACCGGGCTGGGGATGGTTTCCCCGTTGGGGAATTCCGCCGCCGAATCGTGGGAAGGGATCAAAGCCGGTAAAAACGGCATCGCGCCCATCACCCGGTTCGACGCCACGGGGTATCCCGTTACCTTCGCCGCGGAAGTGCGGGATTTCGACCCGCTCCGCTGGATCCCGAAGAAAGAGATCAAGAAAATGGATCTCTTCATCCAGTACGCCGTTGCCGCGGCGTTCATGGCTTTGGAAGACGCGAAGCTGGCCATCAACGATGCCAACGCCGAACGGGTTGGCGTGATCGTCGGTTCGGGCGTGGGCGGCCTTCCGGCCATCGAGGAGTACCACAAGGTGCTGCTGGAGAAGGGGCCGCGCCGCGTGACCCCGTTCTTCATACCGATGGTTATCACCAACATGGCCAGCGGCAACATTTCGATCATGACCGGCGGCAGGGGGCCTAACAGCTGCACCAGCACGGCCTGCGCCACCGGGGTGCACGCGATCGGCGACAGTTTCCGCGTTATCCAGCGCGGCGAGGCCGACGCCATGATCGCCGGCGGCGCCGAATCGTGCATCTGCGCGACGGCGGTGGCCGGTTTTGCGGCCGCGCGCGCGCTTTCCACCCGCAATGAGGACCCCGCCCATGCCTGCCGTCCCTTTGATAAGGACCGCGACGGCTTTGTGCTGGGGGAGGGGGCCGGTATCCTTATATTGGAGGAATATGAACATGCCAAGGCGCGCGGGGCGAGGATATATTGCGAGATCACCGGTTATGCCATGACCGGGGACGCGTTCCACATGACCAGCCCGCCGCCTGAAGGGGAAGGGGCGCAACGCTGCATGAAGCTGGCGCTGCAAAACGCGAAGATGCGGCCGGAGGATATTGACTATATCAATGCCCACGCCACGTCCACCATGGCCGATGCCATCGAGACCAAAGCGATTAAAACGGTTTTCGGCGCGCATGCCGCCAAGCTGGCGGTATCAAGCACGAAATCCATGACCGGCCATCTGCTGGGAGCGGCGGGGGGATTGAATCGGTTTTCACCGCGAAAGCCCTTGCCGAGGGGATATTGCCCCCCACTATCAATCTTGAAAACCAGGATCCCGAATGCGATCTGTACTGCGTGCCGAACCGCGCCGAAAAACGGGCGATCCGGGCGGCGCTCAAAAACTCGTTCGGGTTCGGCGGGACCAATGCCACGCTTGTGATGCGTAACATATAGGCGCGATGTTGTTTTTTTTTACGGAAAAAGCTAAAAAACAAAGAAGTTGAACGCCAGAAAATCCTGCA
>JAHFEJ010000041.1 GCA_023248535.1 Nitrospinales bacterium
CTGGACTACGCCTACTACAAGGAAGAAGTGGGGGCGTATGCCGGACAGCGTGAAGATACCCGCCATGCATTGGAGCTGAGCATCGGCTTCTGAACCGTCTTTCGCAAAGCGCCGCCACCGGCAATGGGGCGGCGCTTTTTTTTGGGGGGGTGGGTACAGGCTCTTAGCCTGTACATCGGCCAGAAGGCCGACAGGTTTCTCCTCTGGAAAAAACTACATGCTGAGAGCATGTACCCGCCGGGGAAAAAGAGAGCTTTGATAATGTTTCTGGATCCCGGCTCAAGGCCGGGATGACAGAAAGTCGGCCGATACCGACTGATGTACCCAATGAATTGGGTACCCGCCAAATGAATCCGCATTTCCGGGGCGCCGCCGACGTATCGGCAATTTCCCTAAATGCCCCATTCGGCGTACAATCAATCCATGACCACACCAGAGCCAAAGCCGCGCGTACGGTTTTTCGAGCCTGTTCCCTTCGAGCATGAAGGGCAACGCTATGTGAATCTCCGCGACCCGTTCCACTACGCCGCCGAGGGGCTTTCGGTAAGCCTGCCCGCCTTCATGTTGATAACGTATATGGACGGCAGCCGTACCGTGGAGGACATTTGCGCGGCGTTCGGGGAGGAGTGCGGCAGCGCCGCCCCGGCCGAGGCGGTGCGCCGCCTGGTGCGGGATTTGGATAGCAACCACCTCCTCGACAATGAAAATTATAAACTTCAAAAGCAAAAGGTATGCGCCGCATTCGCCGCCGAACCGGTGCGCGCCGCCGCGCTGGCCGGCGGCGGCTATCCGGACGATCCGGCGGCCGTGCATGCGGTTCTGGAGCGCTTTATTCCCGCCAACGGCGAAAGCGGCCCCGCGCCGTTTGCCATCGTCGCGCCGCACATAGACCTGCGGGCCGGCGGGCCGGTTTTCGGCGCGGCCTTCGCCCGCCTGCAAAACAGCGCGGCGGAAACGTTCGTCATTCTCGGCATCGGCCACTCGCTGGAAGAGGACTTTTTCGCCTGCATCGACAAGGATTTTGAAACGCCGCTCGGCGTCAGCCCCGTGAACCGTGAATTCCTCGCGGCGCTTGAAAAGGACTTCGGCGAGCCGGTCTACCGGCAGATGTACGCCCACAAGCACGAGCATTCGGTGGAGTTTCAGGCGCTCTTTTTGCAAAAACTGCTTCCGAACCGGCACCGCATCGTCCCCATCCTTTTTTCCTTTCCCGAAGTGATCGAGGAACTGGAGCATCCCGCCTATAACCGCCAGCGGGTCGACCGCTTCACCGCGGCGCTCAAAAAACAGATCGATGCGCTGGGGGATAACGTCTGCATCATCGCGGGTATCGACATGAGCCACGTCGGCAAACGCTTCGGCCACGAAGAAGGGGTGACGGACAAACGGCTTGCCGAGATCGAGCACGAAGACCGCGCCGCGCTCGCGTTCGTCGCGGCGGGGGACAAACGCGGGTTTGTGGAATATATGAAGGAGCTGAATCCCCGCAACCATATCTGCGGCTTTCCGGCGCTCTATACGCTTCTGGGGCTGCTCGGCGGGCGCACCGGCGAATTGATCGAATACGGGCAGAGCGTGGAAGGGGATCACGACGCCGTGGTCGGTTTCGCCGCGATGTCTTTTTCCCGCTAACGCGCTCCCTCCTTATCGTGCCGTGTGAAAACGTATATAATCCCATTGTGGATAATAACGGCAAGCTCCTTGAAGTAACCGGTTTACGCACCTGGTTTCCGGTAAGATCCGGCATGTTCGGCAAAGCCGCCGGGCATGTGCGCGCGGTGGATGGCGTATCGCTGACCGTCGCGCCGGGTGAAACGCTCGGCCTTGTGGGCGAAAGCGGCTGCGGCAAAAGCACGCTGGGGCGCTCGATTCTCCGCCTTGTCGAACCAACGCAAGGGGAAGTGAGCTTTGAAGGCCAAAACATCCTTGCCTTCGGCCGGGAGCGGATGCGCCGGTTCCGCGGCAAGATGCAGATCATTTTCCAGGATCCCTACTCCTCGCTCAATCCCCGCATGACGGCGGGGCATTGCATCGCCGAGCCGTTGGAAGTGCACGGCTTGGCGAGGGGGAAGGAACTGGCGGACCGGGTGGCGCAACTGATGGAGCAGGTGGGGCTGCGGCCCGAACATGCCCGGCGCTATCCGCACGAGTTTTCCGGCGGCCAGCGGCAGCGGATCGGTATCGCGCGTTCCATCGCGCTCAACCCGTCGTTCATCGTCGGGGACGAGCCGGTGAGCGCCCTGGACGTATCGGTGCAGGCGCAGGTGCTTAACCTGCTGATGGACCTCAAGGAGCAGTACGGCATCGCCTACCTGTTTATTTCGCACGACCTGTCGGTGATCCGCCACATCAGCGACAGGGTCGCGGTGATGTACCTCGGCAAAATAGTGGAGGAGGCCCCGCGCGAGGAACTGTTCCGCCGGCCGCTGCATCCCTACACCCAGGCGCTGCTGGCGGCGTTGCCGGTGCCCGATCCCGCCCGGCGGCGCAAGGCCATCATGCTCAAAGGGGATCTGCCGTCACCGATAAATCCCCCATCCGGCTGCTATTTCCATACCCGCTGCCCGATGAAGGAGCCGCGTTGCGCTGAGATCGAGCCATCGCTCGAAGAAGTGTCAACCGGGCACAAGGTGGCATGCCTGCTGGTGAAGCGGTAAGCCGCCTTTCGATGCGCATCCGGCTGAAATTCGGCAGGGGGGAGGTTGAAGGGGAATTGCCCGCCGGTTGGCGCGTAACCGAATTGGTCCCGCCGCAACGCCCCGCCCTTGAAAATCCCGCCGCCGCTCTTGAGAAATTTCTGGATGCCCCTGTTGGCGGCCCGCCGTTTGATGATATGGCGAAGCGCTGGAACAACGTTTGCGTCATAGTGCCCGATATCACGCGCAAGGCCGGGGCGCACCTGCTTCTTCCAGCTCTGCTGGCGCGGCTGGAGCGGCTTGGCCGCGGGCCGGAGGGGGTGATCATCGTATTTGCTTCAGGCACCCATCCGCCGCAGACGGAGGCGCAAAAGAGATCCATTGTGGGCGGGGAGGTTTTCTCCCGCTACCGCTGCATCGAGCATAACGCGCGGGGATCCTGCGTGCCTCGCGGCGGCGTGGCGTTGAATCCCCATGTGGCGGCGGCGGATGGCATCATCATCGTCGGCTCGGTCAAGGCGCACTACCTCGCCGGTTTTGGCGGCGGACGCAAAGCGCTACTGCCGGGGGTTGCCTCATACGATGAATGCATCCGGCTCCACCGGTTGTCGCTCAACCCGGATGCGCCGGGCCGCCATCCGCGCATCGGGCCGGGCATCCTTGCCGGCAACCCGATGCATGAAACATCGCTGGCGGCGGCGAAAGCGGCGGGAGCCGGTTTTTGCATCAACACCGTGCTGGATCCGTCCGGCGCAATAATTTTCCTCAACGCGGGGGATGTGGAACGGTCGCACGCCGAGGCGTGCCGGTATGTGGAAGCGTATCAAGGGGCGGTGATTGGCGCGCCCGCCGATGTGGTGATCGCATCCTGCGGCGGATTTCCGTCCGACCTGAATTTCATCCAGAGCCACAAGGGGCTGGATAACGCCTGCCTCGCGGCGCGGGACGGCGGGGCGGTGCTGCTGGTGTCGGAATGCCCGGCGGGGATCGGCAATCCGGCATTTTTGGATTGGTTCGGCCATCCCGATATCGCGGCGATGGACCGCGCGCTGCGGGAGAACTTTGCCATCAACGGCCAAACGGCGATGGCGACGCGGGAAAAAACCCTTCGCTGCCGCGTCGCGCTGCTGTCGGCTCTCCCGGCGGAGCAGGCGCGGAGGATGGGAATGACGCCGGTGGGTTCCCTTGAAGAGGGGATAGCTTTCTGCCGGGCCACCGCCGGGGAAACGGCCAACGCGGTGATTTTTCCCGATGCCGGATTGGTGCTGCCGCGGTGAGTGCCTTGCCGCTTCCCGCCGCCGCCTTCAAGTTCCGCCGCTCCCTGTTTCCCCCTTTGAAAAAGGGGGATTGAGGGGGATTCTTCAGTCGTGTTGTTCCTTCAGAATGACCGGGATTCCGGGTTTTTCAACGCCCTAACGGCCATGCCGCGCAACGGCGGTCTGCACAAACCGGACGATCGCGCCGTAGTAAACATCCGGCGCGGTCTCGAACATGGTGGTATGTCCCGCCCCCTCGATCCGCACGTATTCGCATGGCTTCGGCGCGATATCGAACAGCCGCTGTGAGTGGTACGGCGCTATCGTCAGATCAGCCGTGCCGTTGATTATAAGCAGCGGGATTTTCAGCCGCCGGATCTCCCGCTCGTTATCGAAATCGGTGGATGCCAAAAGCCACACCGGCAGTAAAGGGTACCTGTCCCGTGCCAACTGGCGGATATTGGTAAATGTTCCTTCGAGGATCAGCCCCGCCACAGATTCGCTGTTGGCCATCCGCAACGCGGGAACGCCCCCCAGCGATTGGCCCAGCAGAATGATTTTTCCGGGGGGGATACTCATCCGCTCTGTAAGGTAACGGTAAGCGGCGAACGCGTCCGACACGAAATTGGATTTGCCGGGCGTCCCTTCGCTATTGCCGTATCCGTGCGGGTCATAAATGAAGACGTTGAGGCCCAGGCCGATATATCCTTTGATGGCGGGCAACCGCTGGACGATGGTGTCGGCATTGCCGTGGATATAAAGAAGCGTTGGGGCATCCTGATTCACCGTGAAAAACCAGCCGTGGATTACCCCGTTGCCGGTATCGATGAACAGATCGCGCGGTTTGGGATTGTAATCATCCGGGACGCGGACATCCCCCCTCGACGGCTGGAAAAGCGAGAGCGTTTCGTGCCGCCGCCCCAGGGCAAGGAGAAGCGCCAGTATCAGCCCGGCCCCCAGTGAAGTTAGCGGAATCCACATACGGTCCTACGAAATAAGCGGGAACATCAGCATGATCGAAAAAATGATAAGCGATGTCAGAAAAGGGAATATGGCCCAATAAAGATAGACGATCGCCCTTTTCAGCTCGTTGTGGCGCACATACGTCGCCACGATGACCCGCCACAGTTCGGCCTCGGCGTGGTTCAGGAAATCCTTGTCGGTCGATTTCTGGATGGTTTGCTGGAATGACTCGAAATTCTTGAAATCCTCATACGTGTCGCGGGCGTGGAAAAAATATATCTGGGGCGTCGCCCCGCCCGGCATGTCGCTGCTTTTGGCCCAAACGTTCACGATGCTGGATGTTGCCGAAAGGATCGAAAAGCAGAGGCAGGCTATGGTGGCGACGGAAAATGCTATAAAAGCGAGGGACATTTTTTGCTCGGAGTTGGAGATGATGTCAGGCCCCATGAGGTAGCTTCGGTGATATTGCCCGAAAAGAAAAATGGTGGCGGTGACGAGGATGGCGTCCGCGCTGAGTACGATGGCGGCGCGTCGGGAAATGGCGACCCGCAACACGTCGTAACGGTCGATCATCCACGTAAGCATGGATAACCGCTCTTTAATATCCCCTTCGGTCATGCAAGCCCCGTCCTTCAAAAAACTGTTTTAAAAACGTTAGCCGCTTTTTAGAGGAGGTTTTTTACCCGTCTCCTATACATATCTTAGCCCGCTTAATTGACAGAGCAAAGCTAAACCGCCATCCGGGTATAATGACCTCAAAATGATGAAACCAGAATCCTGCCGTTTTGTGGCGCACCGGGGATACGCGTTCAAGTACCCGGAAAATACGCTTATCGCCATGACGAAAGCCGTCGAAGCGGGAGCCCTCTTTCTGGAATGCGATATTCAGCTGACGTCCGATGCCATTCCGATCCTCCATCACGACCCCGGTCTGCTCAGGAGTACCGGCTCCGGCGGGACGGTGATGGAGCTTTCGTTTGAAGAGCTTTCCCGCCTGAGTTACGGAGAGCCTTCCCGTTTTGGGAAGAAATATGAGGCAACGAAGATAACCCCGCTGAAGGATATGGTGACACTCTTGTCAGAACATTCAGAGGTAAGCCTCTTCGTGGAACTTAAGGAGGAAAGCCTGGGGCGTTTTGGAACCGAACTCATGGTGCGGGCGGTAATGGAGGCGATAAAGCCGGTCATGGAACGGTGCATCGCCATTTCTTTCGCAACCGCGCCGCTGGTGGAAGCAAGGAGGCGGGGCTGGCAAAAAACCGGCTGGGTGGTGCGCCGCTATAACGACGAATCCAGAAAAGTGGCGGAGTCCTTATCTCCCGATTATCTTTTCTGCAACCATGAAAAAATCCCTCTTGCGCCGGGGGCGCTTTGGAAGGGAACCTGGAAGTGGGCTTTGTATGAGATCACCGATCCGGCTCTGGCGGAAAAATGGTTTGGGCTGGGGGCCGATATGGCCGAAACAATGCAAATCGCGGAGATGCTGAATTGCTTCCGTGGAAAGGGTAATACATGAGTTCCGGGAACTATGACATAGCGGTGATCGGCGGGGGGATACATGGAGCCGGCACGGCGCAGGCGGCGGCCGCGGCGGGGTATTCCACGGCGGTTCTTGAGATGAACGGGCTTGGCAGCGGAACATCGGGAAAATCGAGCAAGCTCATACACGGCGGGCTTCGATACCTTGAAACGGCACAGTTGTCGCTGGTAAAAGAGTGCCTGCACGAGCGGGCATTGCTGTTAAAAAATGCTCCCGGCCTCGTCAGCTTAAAAAAGATATTTCTCCCGATTTACCGCGAGACCGTCCGGCGTCCCTGGATGATCCGTATCGGGCTTTCCATGTATTACGCGCTTTCGGGGTTTAACCGGGATTCGGAATTCATCTCGGTGCCAAAAAGGGAATGGGAAGGGCTTGATGGATTGAATACCGCCGGCATTCAGGCGGTTTTTCAGTACCACGAAGCCCAAACCGACGATGCGCTCCTCACCAAGGCGGTGATGGATTCGGCAATGACATTGGGGGCGGAGCTGTACATGCCCGCCACATTTACCGGCGCGGTTTTTGAAAATGGCGGTTGGACGGTGAGGTTTGAAAAGAATGGGAGCATATCGGAACTGAGGGCCTCATTCCTGGTTAACGCCGGTGGGCCGTGGGCCAACATGATCCTGGAAAAAATAGTTCCCGCGCAAAGAAACGTCCCGGTGGACCTCGTTCAGGGGAGCCACATTATTCTGGGGGGAAAGATCGAGCGGGGAATTTATTATGTGGAAGCTCCCCAGGACCGGCGTGGCGTTTTTGTCATGCCGTGGAAGGGGGACACCATGGTGGGCACCACCGAAACCGTATTTAACGGCGATCCATCCGCATCGGCTCCGCTTGAAAGCGAGATCCGGTATCTTCTGGAAGCGGCGGGCCGGTATTTTCCCCGGTTCCGCTCGGCCGGGCCGGGGGATGTATTGGGTTCATTTGCGGGCCTGAGGGTGTTGCCTTCGGGAAGCGGCAACCCGTTCAGCCGGTCACGGGAAACGCTTCTTCATTCCGGGGATATAAACAAGGCAAGGCTTGTTTCCATTTTCGGCGGCAAGCTTACTTCCTACCGCGCCACGGGGGAATCGGTCATCAGGAAAATCGCCCCGTACCTTCCTGCGGTGAAAGCCAAAGCCGATACGAAGACGCTTGCCTTGAAATAGCGGCGGTCCCGATGCCGTAATTGGTGGAAAAGGTATTCCTGCTTAACTTGGTGTAAATGGGGGGTTATGCGCGCAAAGAGCGAAAAGCACGAAGAAAATTGGAGGCACCGCCCGGATTCGAACCGGGGATAGAGGATTTGCAGTCCTCGGCCTTACCACTTGGCGACGGTGCCGTCCTCCGGGAAAGAAGCACATACTAACAGAAAGCCGGTATTCGGGCAAAGTTCTTTTGCGCCCTTTGCGCGGTGGCCGCAGGCGCGGTTTTCAGGCAAGCAGGGCCGCCACGGCGTTGCCGAAAGCACGGGCTGCTGCGGGGCCATTGGCGGTGACGATGCGTCCCGATACCACCACGTCTTTTTCTTCCAGCGTCACTCCATGCTTGACGAATTCCGCCAGTGTCTCGGGCTCCTTATAAACGGTGGCGGAAATTCCCTTGAGTAATCCCGCCCGCGCCAAAACCACCGGGGCGACGCAGATTGCCGCCACGGGTTTGCCAGCGGCATGATGGGCATTCAGAATATTGAAGAGTGTCCTGTTATTCCAGAGGTCTTCCCGTGCGCCGCCGCCTCCCACCACCACGACGGCGTCAAACTGTTGTGTCGCGGCGCCGGCGATGGACAAGTCAGGCATCACTTTTGCCCCTTTCATACCGGTGGCCTCTTTCATTTCGGGGGCGGCGACGGTTATGGAAAAGCCCCTTTGTTTAAAGACGGTTTTGGGGTGTTCAAATTCCTCGTCTCGAAACCGGTGTTGGGCAACGACCATGAGTATTTTCTTATCCATAAGCTTATTTTACGCGAATAAAGGCTGGGCGAAGAGAAACAATTAGCGCTGGCAATACAATCAGGCGGCGGGGCAAGTGCATTCCGCGCGGATAAAAAACCGTTAAAGCTGAACCGCGATGCGCGGAGCTGATGAAGACTGTTGATCCGCCGTTGCTTTGGCTTGCGCGTTTTGCATTACTTCCCGCCATGCGCCTCGGAGGTTTTCCAGCACATGCAGGGCCTGGTCGATGGCGGTTTTGTCCCCTTTAATGTTCGCTTTCGTCAGGTTCTGTATCACGAAGCCGTAAAGCTGTTCCAGTTGCACGGCGATCTCGCCCCCCTGTTGGACGTTCAGCGATTCTTGCAGCTCGCCGATGATCCGCTGGGCTTTCGATATGTAAAGCCCGCGGCCGGCGATGTCGCCCGCATCGATGCGTTTCTTGCATTCGACGAGAAACCTGATAGCCCCATCGTACATCATGATCACCAGCTTGAGTTTGCTGGCGGTGCCCACTTCCGCCGTTTTGTAGGCCATCACCTGTCTGTTGATCATTCCCGTTTCTCCTTACCGTAATCTTTGTGCAACCCGGCCCTGCATTGAGACCGGCAAGGTGGCGAGCTGTTGTGAAAGATAGCTGCTTTGTCCTTTAAGGGTCGCCAGAATGCTCTCAAGCCGCGCGTATTTCGCGGTGAGGTCGTCCGATTTCTTTTTAATCCGCATATTGAGGGTGTCGATCTGGCCCTGATAGTCGTCGTTCCTTTTGTTGAGCGAACTCTGCTGGTTGTAGATGGCCCCTTGCGACGAGTATTCCGTGTAGAAGCCGGTGCGGTACGAAACCTGCTCCGCGATGCCGACGGAAACGTTCATGGTGCCGGTATCGCCGATTTTGATGTTGTTGGCTTGCATTGTGAAGCCCGCGAGGTCGCTGCCGGCGGGGCCGTCAAACGTGTTGCCAGTCTGGGTCATGGTGAGCCAGTTCGCGGTTCCCTG
This sequence comes from Nitrospinales bacterium, assembly GCA_023248535.1. Lineage (GTDB taxonomy): Bacteria > Nitrospinota_A > UBA7883 > JACRGQ01 > JACRGQ01 > JACRGQ01. The sequence goes on from JAHFEJ010000041.1 coordinate 9,302, forward strand.
GCGGCGCATCTGCATCGACGGATTGCCATTGGCATCGGCGACCACCTGGGTATCATAAACGCCCGAAGTGGTGGATCCCGTTGCGAACACGTATGTGTAAGTTCCCTGTGCGTTCGGCGTAAAGAGGCGGCGGACGCCGCTGGCATTGGCATTGAGCGCCTGGGTAAGCTGGGCGGAATCAACAGTCAGATGGTTGTTGGCGTCGGTGGTGGCCCCCACTTGGCTCAGCGAGGTATAACCGTTGTTTGCCGGAAGGCCGCCCACGGGGCCGCTGACGATGCCGCTCAGGCTCTGCTGAATGGTCATTAACGTGCTGTTGCCGAAAAGCGGCGGATTTATGGAGCCTTTCGTATAGGTCATTTGGGTGCGGGCAAAATCCATCACATCGTTGTAGGCGGTGGCGAAGTCCTGCACATTTTTAACGATGCCGGCGTTATTGCTTCCCAGGTTGATTACGCCGCTGCCGGTTCCGGTGAGCGCAAGGCTTATGCCCGGTATCAGGTCGTTGATGGTATTCGTGGCACGATGAGCGGTGAGGCCGTCCACCGTTACAGAGGCATCCTGGGCCGTCTGCGTGGTGCTGAAGGTCAGCGCGTTCGGGGTGGGTCCCAATGCGTTTTGTCCCTGCACTGTGGAAACCGAAAAGGATTGATTAGCCCCGGTGTTATTGCTGGCAAGGAGCATTTTGTAGCTTGGCGCGTCGCTGCTGCCGCTATTTACTATGCTGGCGGTGATACCCAGCGATGAGGAATTGATCGCGTTGCTGAGATCCTGCAGATTGGTCTGCGTGAATGTCTGGCTGGTGGCGGGCGTACCCGGCGTCGGATTGGGCCCCAGCCCGTTTTGTCCCTGCGGGATTGCGGTACCGGTCAGGGTAATGGTCATGCTGCTGATGCCGACATCGGCGGTGGCGGAACTGTAGCCGGTGGCGCTTTGCATTTTGTGTTGCGTTGCGAGATTGCCAACGGAGAAGCTGTAGGTGCCGCTTGCGGCGTTGCCGATCGTGGTCAGGTTGACTATGCTGGGTCCCCCCGAAACGTTATTCGTGAAAGTGCCCACGGTGCCGCGGAATTTCTGGTTCGTATTCAGGTTTTGAGTCGCGGTTTTGAGCGACAGCAGTTTGGTGTTGAATGTCTGCCAGGCGGAAAGCTGGTCGTTTATGTCGGCCCGTTTATTTTGGAGATTGGTAACGGGAACCTTTTCCAGTTCCACCAGCTTTTGCACGATGCTGGTGCTGTCAAGCCCGGATACAAGACCGGTGATCTGTATCGGTCCTGCGCTGGTGGTCGGTGTAACAGCCATGTTCAATTCTCCTCAAGTTCTTTGTTCACCAATACTTATCGGGCAATGGCGAATGCTACTTAAGGGTTTTTTTATATGATTAGGCGCAGCTTAAGTGATTGATTGTAAGGTATTTATTTGGCAGGAGGTGTTTATTGGCACCTCCTGCACTGCCCCAACTTTTACCCTACACGTTGAACAAGGCACCTATAAAGTCGCCGCCCGAACGAAAGGCGGACTTTTTGGTCATTTTTTGGACATTTTGAAGCCCCTGCGGATTGGCTGTCTCTTTAGCCGTTATGTATACGGTCATTCCGTATCCGGGATAGAAACCTGCATTTATCCACATTTTCAAAACATCCATTGCTTTGCCGAATCTTTGCCGCCATTCCCATAAAGGAATGAGTGGCCTCTTCGGCCCATCCGCGATTGGAGTATTGTCATTAGTTTCAATACGTTCAATGTAGCGGGTGGGACTAAAGTGGTCATGTCTCTGTTGAGCCACAGCGTGTCCCTCCTCTTTCTGCCATTAGGTTGTTTGGTTATTGTTTCTAGTTGTTACCTAATGGCCTATTAACCGAGGAGCTGCAACACAGTCTGGGGCACAAGGTTCGCCTGAGCCAAGATCGAGGTCGAGGCCTGCACCAGAATCTGGTTCCGGGTGAACTGCGAGATTTCGGTGGCATAGTCGGCGTCGCGGATCTGCGATTCGGCTGCGGTCAGGTTTTCCGTACTGACAGACAGGTTTGCAATGGTATGCACGAGGCGGTTCTGCACGGCGCCGAGGCGGCCGCGGCCATCCGTTACTTTGCTGATGGCGCTGTCGATGGTCGCCAGTGAGGCAAGCGCCGACTGAGCGGTAAGCACGCTGAGGCTCTGGATCGCCAAGCCGGTGGTGGTGATAGCGGTCAGGTCGACGGCGGTGTTCAGGCTGATTCGGTCGTTGGCTGTTGCACGGATGCCGATCTGGATGACCACCGAGGCGGTCTGGGTGGACATAAGCGAGCCGTCAAGCAGCTTTTGGCCGTTGAATTCCGTCACAGCGGCGATGCGGTCGACTTCGTCTTTCAGCGCCTGGAATTCGCGGTTGATCGTCCTGCGTTCCGTGGAGCCGACGGTGCCGGTAGCCGCCTGCGAGGCGAGTTCGCGCATACGGACGAGAATGGAGGACTGCTCGGAGAGCGCCCCTTCCGCCGTGTTGATAAGGCTGATGCCGTCGTTCGAGTTGCGGGTGGCCTGGTTAAGCGAGCGGACCTGGGCGCGCAGACCTTCTGAAATGGCCAGACCGGCGGCGTCGTCCGCGGCCTTGTTTATTCTCATGCCCGAGGAGAGTTTCTCCAGTGAGCCGCCGAGGCTGGAACTGTTTTGGCCTAAATGCCGCTGGGCATTAACCGAGAAAAGGTTGTTATATACACGTAAAGCCATGATCATATCCTCCTTGAAATTTTCGTGGCATCCTTGCCATCTTTAGTTTCAGTTGTAGGGTTTTTCGCTCGTTCGTTCGTTTTGCCTTGTTCCGTTTTTCTACATCTTTTCCGGGTTCTCCTCTATGAGTTGGGTGTTGTTGTTTTCCATCTGCTTACTGTTTTCGGAGTTTGGCGCGCCCGGCTAAAGGCTTTTTTTCGCGGGGAGGGGGTTGGAGTGATGGAAACGGGGTGCATGAGATGGCTTATGCCGGAAAAGCAGGCTATTTGACCTCTTTATTCTTTAATTTATCTTCTTTTAATGACGTCGGGAAGGGATGCCATCCATTCCTTCTTTTGTTGAAACCAACGCCTCAGAGTCCGGTGGCCGTAAAGCTTGATTGAAATCTCGATCAACCCCCGTTTGAGGTCATGCAACCGCAGCAGCAGGAAAAACGTCCGTTTGAGGGTGTGGCGAAGGCCGTAAAAACTAAGCATGGCGGTGACGGTTTCGTATTGTAGTCCGCGTTGGCTGAAATGGGCCGGCTCGAACACGACATGGTGGGCGTCATAAAGATGCCAGTCGCGAGTGGTGATCCGTTCCTGGTGGGTCAATTCCTGATAAGTGCGTGTGCCGGGGAGCGGCGTCAGTATCATGAATTGAACCGAATGGAGACGGTTCCGTTTGGCAAAGACGGCCGTGCGTTTAATAACGGACGGGTCGTCGGTATCAGCCCCGAAAACAAACATGCCGTGCACCCGTATGCCGTATTGCCGGAGTTTTTGGATGGCTTTTTCGATTTTCTCGACCGTTTGTTTCTTGTTATAGGCCTTGAGGGTATCCGGATTAACCGACTCAAATCCTATATAAAGCAGATAGCAGTTGGATTCTTTCAGAAGTTCCAGAAGTTCTTCGTCGTCGGCCACATCCACGCTGGCTTGGGCAGTCCAATGAGGGGTCAGCTTCTCGCGGATCATGGCGCGAAGCAGCTCCTTGGCCCGATTCTTGTTAATAGTGAAATTATCATCATAGAAGAAGACCCAATCGTCGGGGTTTTTGACCCCGTTCTCGCGGCAGAGTTCCTTATGCTGCCTCAACTCCATCAGAACCCGTTCGGTGCTCTTATGCCGGAATTGCCGTCCGAACATGTTAGAGACGGAGCAGAATTCGCAGTCGAACGGGCATCCGCGGCTGGTCATGATGGGGGTGATCTCCATCCCTTTTTCATAATTGGTGATCAACCGGAAATCGGGTATGGGAGATTTCTCCAAATCCTTGATGTAAGCGGTGCTGGGATTGTGCACCATCGCCCCGCCACGCCACCAGCTAAGGCCCTCGATTTCCTCAAAGCCGCCCTTGCGCCCCAGTGCCTCGATGAACGGCACGATGGTGTCATCCGCCTCGCCGCGCAACACATAGTCGCAGTGCAGCAACGCCTCTTCCGGCAGGTAGGAGGCGTGCACCCCTCCAATGAATACCGTTTTTCCCATTTGGCGGAAAAGCCTGGCGAATTCGTAGCCGCGCGGCGCTGTTGACGTGATCACGGAGATTCCGATGGCATCGGCCTTTTCAATATCCTCAATATTAATGAGGCCCAGCTCTTCGATCTGCACCTGGGCGTCGTGACCCCGGTTGCGCAGGATGGTGGCCAGCAGAATTGTGCCCAGGCGCGGCAACGGCATGCGTGAGTAGATGTGAAGATCGGGGGATTTTGCTTCAACAAAAATAATCCGCATAAACCGGCGACCTCGATTGAAAAGCAAAGTTTGTATACTACGATTGCTTTGCGATTTTATAGTAAAGGATTATCATTATTGAATGAAGCTTTATTTTCCGGCACGCCGGCTCTTGAGGCCGCCAAATGATCCGCGCTTTGCTCAAAAGCTGGCATAGGCTGCCGCCCGTTGGTATGATTGGGGGATGGAAAAGTTGAAGAAGATATTTTTAGGCGTCACCGGCGGCATTGCCGCGTATAAGATGCCCGATTTTATCCGCCTTCTTAAGAAAGAAGGGGCCGATGTTCATGTGGCGATGACCAAAAACGCCGAACTGTTCGTCGCCCCCACCGCGTTGAGCGTGGTTTCGGAAAACCGCGTACTGACCGCCAACTGGAGCCGTCAGGACGATCCTTTCGATCACTTGAATATTACAAAGGACGCGGATGTTGCGCTGATTGCCCCCGCGACAGCCAACTTCATCGCCAAAATGGCGCATGGTATCGCGGATGACCTTCTCTCCACTTCGGTGTTGGCTTTGGCCTGTCCGGTTTATGTGGCTCCCGCGATGAATCCCCGGATGCTGCACAACCCCTCCGTGGTGGAAAACCTCCGCATTCTCGAATCGCGGGGGGTGCGCGTCATCCCGCCGGAAAGCGGCGCGATGGCATGCGGAGACGAGGGGGAGGGGCGTCTGCCCACGCTTGAGACGTTACGGGACGTTGTGCTTGCCGCTGCCATGCGTATACGCGATTTTACCGGGAAGAGGATCATTGTCACCGCCGGACCCACCGAGGAGCCGATCGATCCCGTGCGTTGCATTACCAACCGCTCTTCGGGAAAAATGGGATTTGCCATTGCCCGCGCCGCTGTTGCGCGCGGAGCGCGGGTGACGCTCATCCACGGCCCGGTGGCGATTCCGCCGCCGGCGGGAATGGAGAGTATTGCGGTGCGAACCGCGGGGGAGATGCTGGAGGCTCTGCAATCCCGTTTTGATGCGTGCGATATGCTGGTAATGGCCGCCGCGGTGTCCGATTACCGCGCCGCCGCCCCCGCGCTGAAAAAGATAAAGAAAAAAGATGCGCCGCTGACGTTGGAACTGGTTCAAAGCCCCGATGTGCTGGAAATTTTCGGGAAGAAAAAAGGACGCCGCGTGATCATCGGTTTTGCCGCTGAAACCGATGATTTGGAGAACAACGCCCGTGAAAAAATGCGGCGTAAAAACCTCGACCTCATTTGCGCCAACGATATAAGCCGTGCTGACATAGGTTTCGGCGGCGCGTACAACGAGCTGGTGATCATTCCCCGCGGGCGGGAACCGTTGCATACCGGCAGGGTCACCAAAGAGGCGCTGGCCCATATCGTGCTTGATGAAGCGTTGAAGGCGGGGGCAACCGCGATTGCCGCGCCCGGCGAAATGAAATAATCCTTCACCGGATGGGAATACGATGAAGGAGATCGAGACGTATTTCCGGTACCTGCGGACAATCGGCGTTGAATTCGTCGAGCCGGGGCCGTTTTCCGCTGCGCCAGCGGTTGCGCCGGCCGTCAGCGGCGACCTTGAGGCAATCGGCCGTGAAGTCGCCGCCTGTACCGCCTGCGGACTGCACAAAACGCGTACGCAAACGGTGTTCGCTGGCGGAAGCCCCTCCAGCGGGCTTATGTTTGTGGGGGAGGCGCCGGGAGCCGACGAAGATGAACAGGGGAAGCCGTTCGTGGGACGCGCCGGGCAGCTTTTAACCAAGATGATCGAGGCAATCGGCTTCCGCCGGGAAGATGTTTACATCGCCAATGTGCTCAAGTGCCGGCCGCCTAAAAACCGCGACCCGCTGCCGGACGAAGTGGCCGCCTGCGAAGGGTATTTGAAGCGGCAGATCGCGGCGGTAAAGCCGGTGATCATTTGTGCGTTGGGAACCCACGCCGCCCACACGCTGCTGAGGGTGGATACCCCTATCAGCCGCATGAGGGGGCGCATCTATGTTTACGAGGGGGTTCCCCTTATTCCGATCTATCATCCTTCGTTTCTGCTGCGTTCGCCGGCTAACAAAAAAGAGGCGTGGGAAGACCTGCAAAAACTGCGCGATGAATACTGGCGGTTGAAAAAGAAACCGGATAACGGTTGAAACGGCGGCAGATGAAAAAGTATTTTAAAACGATTCTTATGGCGGCGGGGCGGGCCTTGGCCATTCTCATCAAGTTCCTGTCATGGATAATTGAAACGGCGGCCCATTTTGTGGGCGCACGCACCATGCGGCAATTGTTGATCGCGGCCGCCGCGTTTGCCGGAGGATGCGCGATCGGCGTGGCGGCGTTGGCGGCTGGTTATGTAAGCTATTACCGGGGGCAGATGCCGGATGTCGGGCAGTTGAAGAACTACAATCCGTCGCTGATGACCACCATTTACGACCGGAAGGGGAATAAAGCGGCGGAGTTCTACACGGAGCGCCGCATTCTCCTCAAATATGAAGATATTCCCGACCTTATGAAACAGGCGACCATTGCCATAGAGGACGACAAGTTTTTCCAGCATGGCGGCATCGACCTGATGGGGATATTCCGCGCGGCGGCCGTGAACCTGAAGGCGGGGGAGGTGGTGCAGGGGGGAAGCACCATTACCCAGCAGGTGGCCAAAGTGATGTTCCTGTCGCGTGAACGGACCTTCGCCCGAAAGCTCAAGGAATTCATCATCGCGTTCGAGCTTGAGCGGCATCTCACCAAAGAGGAAATACTGGATGTGTATCTCAACCAGATTTATTACGGGCACGGTTGTTACGGCGTGGAAGCGGCCGCCGGACTTTATTTTGACAAGCCGGCCAAAAAACTTACCCTGGGCGAAATGGCCCTGTTGGCCGGTCTTCCCAAGGCGCCCAACAACTACTCCCCGTTTAACAACGGGAAGGGGGCTGTTTACCGCCGGGGATTGGTGCTGCGGCGGATGCTCGATTCGCATTACATCAACCAGGAACAGGCGGACAAGGCAAACGCCGAGACCTTGAAACTTGCCGAGTTCAAGCACACGCCGAATGACGTTCCCTATTTCGCCGAACACATCCGGCGTTATCTTTACACCAAATACGGAGCCGACAAGCTGTATCACGAGGGATTGAAGGTTTATACCACGCTGGACACCGGATGGCAGTTGCAGGCGCAACAGGTGCTGGCCGCCGGTATCGAGGAAAACGACCGCCGCATCGGGTGGCGCGGCATAGCGGGGCATATCGATCCCACGCGGGAAGAACCCGATTGGGAGAAGCTGAATCCCCCCGCCGGAAAGTCCGACGAGAAGGATTATTTCGCCAAAGGCAAGGCGTATAAGGCGGTGGTGACAAAGGTTGTTGCGGACCGGGTAACAGTATCGGTCAACGGAGTGCCGGGAACTATCGAAGCGGCGTCTTTCGCCTGGGCTCACGAGTATAACCCCAATGAGGATGGCCGATCCTATCAGCCGGTGAAGGACGCCACCCGGCTGGTGAAACCCGGCGACATCATCGAAGTAAAGCTGTTAGAGGACATCCGCAAGGGGGCGTTGCAGCTGATGTTGCATCAAACCCCCACGCTTCAGGGAGCGTTAGTGAGCATCGACTACGCCAGCGGCGAGATCCGCGCGATGGTGGGAGGGTACGATTTTGAAAAGAGTCCCTTTAACCGCGCCGTTCAGGCGCTACGCCAGCCCGGCTCCGCCTTTAAGCCGATCATTTATTCCGCCGCGCTGGATCGGGGTTTTACCCCTTCCACCATTGTGATCGATTCGCCGGTGACGCTGGAAGGGGCCGAAGAGGAGCAATCCTGGAAGCCGGCCAATTTTGCCAACGCTTTCTACGGGCCGACCACCATCCGTACCGCCGTCACGGAATCGCGGAACGTCGTCACCATCAAAGTGTTGGACAAAATCGGTGTCCATTATGTGATCGATTGGGCACGCACACTGGGGATAGTCTCTCCGCTGAAACCAAATCTTTCCATCGCACTCGGCTCGTCAAGCATGTCACTGATGGAGCTGACTTCGGCCTATGGCGTGATTGCGAACAAGGGATCGCGGTTGGAACCCGTCTCCATCCGCCGCATCGAGACCCTCGACGGGAAGGTTTTGGAATCCGCCGCCCCTGCGCCGGTTCAGGCGATGCCGGAAGACACGGCCTATCTCATGACCAACGTGATGACCGGCGTGGTGGAGGAAGGAACCGCCACGGCTGTCCGCGCTCTGGGGGTTCCGACGGCTGGAAAGACCGGCACCACCAATGATTATGTGGATGCCTGGTTCATCGGTTTCACCTCGGGCGTGGTGACGGGCGTGTGGATCGGCCGCGACCAACGCGAGCCGATCGGCAAAAACGAAGTGGGAGGGCGCGCCGCGGCTCCGATTTGGCTTGCCTATATGCGCACGGTGATCAAGGACCTTGAAGTGAAACCGTTTACGCCCCCCAAAAATGTTATCTTCGTCCGGATCAACAAAGAGACGGGTTTGCTGACCACGCCGGATGATCCGCAATCATTTTTTGAAGCCTTCAAGGAAGGAACGGAACCGGGCGAATTCCACAAGCATCCGGTTTTTAAATCCGGTCTCCCGGCACCCGCCGCCCCGGATGCCGCTACCGCCGGCCATTAAGCCAAATATTCCAAAGTAGTTCAATAATGGGAGAGTCTGTAGTACAATCGGCTCTTAGATAAAGGTTTTTTTGCGGAATAACCGGCGCGGTTTTGCCGGTTTGGCCCAAGCTAAGGGGGACATGTGATTAAGTTGCAAAACAATAACGGAGTTTACCGTTTCTTCGCCCGGACGCTTGTGCTGCTTGCCGCGTGCCCTGTTTTCTTTTTTGCCTCGCCCGGCAAGGCTTTTGCCGAAGTGCGAGTCACCGCCGGCGTTGAACGTTTCAGTTGGGGGGAATATAGCGGTGGCGGCAAACTGCTGGATGAAAGCGGTCCGCGCTACGCCCTCGGATTGACGTGGCTGATGGAGGGCCAGTCCGGGCTGTTGTTTGGCTATAATGGAAGGCTGTATTACAACGACATTACCTATAACGGTCAAACCAGCGGCGGAACATTTTTTTCCACCAAAACCAATTATCAGGGAATGCTTAATGAGGGGGTCTTGCATTACCGGGTGGATGCGGACATTAAGCCTGATGAAACGGATCGGCATTATCTTGATCTGGTTGGCGGGCTGGGACTGGATTACTGGATCCGTGACATTAAGGGAGATACCGTGGTGACGGGTTATAAGGAGACCTACATGATAGGTTTCCTGCGCGCGGGGCTTGCGATGTTGCCGGTGAAAAGCGGGCTGGAAGTCGCGGCCGGACTGAAATACCCTTTGTATCTGAGTGAGAAAGCCGGCTTTAAAAATGCCGGTTTGGCCGATGCCGACCTGGTGTTGACGCCAAAGCCCGATGTTAGCTATTACGGCTCCATCGGCTGGCGGTTTAACAATGCGTTGAGCGTTACCTTTGATTTCGACAGTTACCGGTTCAAGGAATCGGATCCCGTTTCCTATACCGTCGGCGGCGTTGCCGCTAGCAATCCAATGGTGCAGCCGGAAAGCCGCATGGAGGTTTATACCCTCAAGGTTGGGTATTCGTTCTGACCGGCCCTTCCGCGAAAGTTCCTACAGCCGGGGTGGGCGCGCTCAAGTTTTTCCCCGGCTGACCGTTAACCATTACGAGTCTTCTTTGCGGGGATGAAACGGATGAACATTCTCATTACCGGCGGCGCCGGATTTATCGGTTCCCATCTGGCCGACGCCCTTATTTCGCGCGGCCATGCGGTGCGTCTTTTCGATAATCTCGATCCGCAAGTTCATCCCGGCGGCGATCCCCCGTTCTATTTGAACCGGTTCGCGGAATTCATCAAAGGGGATGTGCGCGACCGCGCCGCCCTGATAAAGGCGCTTGCCGGGGTGGACGCGGTGTTTCATCACGCCGCCGCGGTGGGGGTGGGACAATCGCAATACAAGGTGGAACACTATACCGATGTGAACGTCCGGGGGACGGCCGTGCTTATGGATATTCTTGCCAACGAACCACACTCCGTGCGCAAGGTGGTGGTGGCATCCAGCATGAGCAGCTACGGGGAGGGGGAGTATGCCTGTCCCCATTGCGGCACCGTGAAGGGTGCCATGCGCCGCTCCGCCGATCTGGAAAAAGGGGACTGGGGCAACTACTGCCCGCAGTGCAACAGGCGGCTAACCGTGACCGCAACCCGCGAAGAGGCGCGCCGCACCCCCAATTCGGTGTATGCCATCAGCAAAATGGCGCAGGAAGAGATCGTGCTCAATATCGGCCTCACCTATGGCATTCCGTCCGTGGCGCTGCGCTACTTTAATGTTTACGGCCCGCGGCAATCGCTCTCCAACCCCTACACCGGCGTCGGGGCTATTTTCATGACCCGCATCAAGTGCGGTAACCGCCCGGTGGTGTATGAAGACGGCGGGCAGACCCGCGACTTCGTATCGGTGCACGATGTGGTGGCCGCCAACCTGCTGGCGCTGGAAAAAAGCGGCGCCGATTATCACGCGCTCAATATCGGCTGCGGCGTGCCGACGCCGATCCGCGGGGTGGCCGAAACGCTGGCCCGGTTGCATGGCCGGCCCGACATAGAGCCGCAAATCACCGGTACGTACCGCAAAGGGGATATCCGCCACTGTTATGCCGATATCACCCGCGCGAGGGAACTGCTCGGCTATGATCCCGCCATTGATTTTGATGAGGGGATGTTTCGTCTTATTGAATGGGCGCGCACCGCGGATGCCAGCGATAAGTTTGACATCGCCGCAAAAGAACTTTCGGACAAAGGGCTGGTATAAGCTGTATTGGTTAATTTGCTCGGCATCAGAGTTGAAAACTATTTGAATCTATCGAATTTAAGTTTTGGCCAGTGAGTAGGATATAAAAGGTCTTTCACTAAGGCAGGATCAACCTCATCTTTTTCTCCCAAGATAACATCTGGAAAGCCGCTGACTGATAGTCGCATCTGTTCGTAATTGAATACTTCAAGCATGTTGCTCAAAGTTTTGATGATGGGTTCCAGATGCTTTCGCATGGATGGACAGCAGCCCGCATGTTTTTTTGAAATTTCAAGATAGTCGAGTATTTTGTGGCCGTATAACCATCTTCCATCGAGAAGTTCACTGACATGCTTACGCCGTTCATTTTTTACTTCATCCTTTTTGTGGGCTAGCGTGTAATCATAATCGACCACACTTACATATAAATCCTGCTTTGATGCCCGAGCTGACTGAAGATAGCAGCGGTAAAGAAAGTCATCTGGTGGAAGGCTGTATCCAATAAGGAGAAGATGGCTGGAGTTTTGAAAAAGAAGACCCATCTCTCTGTATATGCCATCAAGGATAAAATGCCGCTCTCCCTTGATCGCGCTTTGTAACGTTAATGGTGTGTTATGTGGGCGGGTAATTTCCCCGCAAAAAATACACTCTATGGCCCCAAATTCTCCCTCTGTGTGACACGCTTTTTCTTCTGAAGTCATTATTTCTTGCGGGTATTTTGGAGGTATTCCGGGAATAATGTCTGGGCCGAAAGCTCCCAAAGGATACTTATCTTTACTGAACTTAGGCCCGAGGTTGCAAAATATCTTGCCACACCGAGGGCATTGACGCCATGAAAATCCACCATGGGGGAAAAGCATTTTTCCAATTCGCAATATTCGTTGGGGGTCACGTCCGCCTTTTGTCTTAATGTATTCAACGTTGTTGACAGCGCGACAAGCTTGTTCGTTCATCATAAATGCTAGGCGGTCATCCTTGTCGCCATCAATTTTGATTATGCCTATTCCATCGCCAGAATCGTTGAAAAATTTAATTTGTGACGATTTTCCATTCTCAGTTTGATGAATGCTGGGCGGTTTAGACCGGTTATATTTGCGATGTTTTTTAAAAATAAGCCACTGCAAAATCGGGTCCCAGTTGAACGAGATAAAGGCATGGGAAAAGAGGTAGAACTCCCGGCTGTCTATTTTAAGTTTTTTTTCTGATTTAAGTGTTTCCGTTTCTTCTCGGGTATGGCTGACCAGAGCTTCAGCAAATTTCTTATACTGTTCCCATCTTTTGCTGTTTTTCTCGTCCCCTTTTTCCATTTTTTTCAAAAAAATCGAAAAATTTATTCTTTGTAGTGTTCCGATGAGGTGAAGAATGCAGGTGCGTATGTTTGCAAGTCGTTTTTTGTCAATGAAGTACATTGAATCGTCAGGTGTTCCTTTTTTGTGAAATAATTCCTTGGTGGGTATACCCATGTCTGTCTCAATTAGCTGGTCGATGGTGGTGAGAAGATCCATAAGATTAACTTCTTCTTTCCATCCAAAGCTTTTTATTGAAGAGAATGCAGGTTTTGTATAAGAGTGTTTTCTGCTGACATATTGGATTACCGATCGAACGCCGACCCAGTCATATTGTCGATGAAGATTTTCAAGGTTACGTTTGAGCCAAAGAGTGGAGCCGTTTGTTCGATATTTCTTTTTGGCTTCAGTTACAGTTTTTTTCCATAAGTTATAAGCGTCCGGTTCATTTGTGGATTCATCACCGTCATATAGAAGTAATAAAAGGTCTTGAAGTTCTTTAAATAAGTCATCGTTGGGATCAAGGCGGTCTCCAAATGTTTTACTTATTCTTTCTTTAAGGCTTACAGGTTCTCTGTTGTGATCAACATTAGGGATGTGGAGAGCGCAACTGGTATTAGGGGGGGCTGAAAATGTGCCAGCGAGCCGTGAAAGAGCCGTCCCAAGTCCGTCAGTAGTGAGAAGTCCAAGATTTACCGTGGCTCCAGCATCCCAAACTATTGTTGTTTCTGGCCAATAGGTTGAGGTTTCGGCGTTCTTCTTTTGACTTGTGCTTTTCATTGTCATGCGTGATGTATATCATAAAATATGATAAAAACACACTTAGGTTAGTGAAATGAACGTGAATTGCTTAGGCAACGGTCAGGGGGAGTATAAGGTCATCACTCCATCGTGGTTTCGCCGGTCTTGTCGATGGCGCAGATGAGCGTGTGCCACGCCAGCGAGGCGCATTTGATGCGCGAGGAGAATTCGCGCACTCCCTGAAAAATCGTCAGCTTGCCGAGGTGGTGCTGCTGCGTGGCGGGGTCGAGGTCGCCCAGCACCATCTTGTGGAATTCCTCAAAAACCACTTTCGCTTCCGCGAGGGTTTTCCCTTTCAGGAAAGTGGTCATCAGGCTGGCGCTCGCTTTGCTGATGGCGCAGCCGGAGCCGGTGAACGAGACATCCTCAATCACGTCGCCCGGCGCGATCTTGAGGTAGATGTTTATTTTATCGCCGCAGAGCGGGTTGTGACCGTTGCAGGAGTGCGCGGTATCGCCGATTTCCCGGAAGTTGCGGGGGTTCTTGTTGTGGTCGAGGATCACCTGTTGGTACAGCTCGTTTTGGTACGACATTACGCAAAGACCTCCAGCACTTTGTGCAGGGCCTTGACCAACTGATCGATCTCCGGTTTGGTGTTATAGAACGCCAGCGAGGCGCGGGCGGTGGCAGGCACGCCGTAGCGGGCCATTAGCGGCTGGGCGCAGTGGTGGCCGCCCCGCACGCAGACCCCTTCGTGATCGATGATGGTTACGATGTCGTGCGGATGCGCCGCGTCCATCGTGAAAGAGATGATCGCCCCCTTGTGTGGCGCGGTGCCGATGATGTTCAATCCCGGCACCGCCGAAAGGGCTTTTGTGCCGTATTCCAGCAATTCGTGTTCATACGCGGCGATGTTGTCCATCCCGATGCCGGCAAGGTAGTCCACCGCCGCGCCAAGGCCGATCACCTGCGAGATGGCGGGGGTGCCCGCCTCGAACCTGATCGGCGGCTTGGAAAACGTGGTTTTTTCGATGCTGACGGCATTGATCATGTCGCCGCCTGAAACGTACGGCGGCAGCGCGTCCAGCAGTTCGTATTTGCCATAAAGAACGCCGGTGCCGCTGGGGCCGTACATCTTGTGTCCGGAGAAAGCGTAGAAATCGCAATCGATGTCCCGCACGTCGATGGCCATATGCGGTGTGCTTTGCGCGCCGTCCACCAGCGCTTTAGCCCCCGCGTCGTGCGCCATTTTGCAGATTGCTTTCACCGGGTTCACCGTTCCCAGCACGTTGGAACACATGGTCACGGCCACCAGCTTGGTCTTGGGGCCAAGGAGTTTGGCGAACTCCTCCATGATGATCTCGCCGCTGTCGGTGATCGGGGCTATGCGGAGCACGGCCCCTTTCTCCTGGCAAAGGAGCTGCCACGGCACGAAGTTGGCGTGGTGCTCCATGTGGGTGACGACGATCTCATCCCCCGCGCCGATGAATTTTTTTCCAAAGCTGTACGCCGCGAGGTTGATCGATTGCGTTGCGCCGCTGGTGAAGATGATCTCGCGGGGGTCGGCGGCGTTGATGAACTTTTGCACCTTTTTCCGCGTTTGTTCAAACATATCGGTGGCGCGTTCGCCCAGGCGGTAACTGCCCCGCCGCACGGTGGCGTATTCCTTGCTGTCGAAATCGCGTATCCGGTTGATGACCGCCCACGGCTTGTGGGTGGTGGCCGCGTTATCGAGGTAGACCAGCGGTTTGCCCCCCTCCAGCGCGGCGAGCATCGGGAAATCGGCCCGGATCTTTTCCACATCAAAATGAGGCATGTCAGTTAACTCCAAATCCTTTTGCTTCCAGTTTGCCGATGAGCATGTCGCGGGCGTCGAGGGCGGCGTCCACCTGCGGGATGGCGGCGATGACGCTCTGCGCGAAGCTGGTCGTGAGTAGCGCGCGCGCCCGCGCCTCCGCGATGCCCCGGCTTTTTAAATAAAACACCTGATCTTCGTCGATCTTGCCGACGGTCGCCCCGTGGGTGCATTTCACATCGTCGGCATAGATGGAAAGCCACGGCTTATTATCGGCCCTGGCGTCCGGCGAAAGCATCAGGTTGTTCACCAGTTGGTTGCTGTCCGTGAGCTGGGCGCCGGGGTGGACGGTCACGCAGGTATCCACGCTGCTGTGCCCGGTATCGTGCAGGATGTTCTTAAAATGCTGGCGGCTTTGGCAGCGGGGGGCTTCGTGATGCACCCGTACATAGTGGTGCGCCTCTTCTTTCTTCTCGAGGATGGCGACGCCCGAAAGCGAAAGCTCGGCCCCTTCCCCCTGCAGGCGGCATTCGTGGTGGTGGCGCGTCATGCGGCCCCCATTGCAGGCGGTAACGCCGTTGTAGCGCGCGTATTTCTGCGCCGTCATCCGTATCGTCGCCAGGTGCACCGCCGCCGGATTGTCGGACTGGATAAAGGCCCAGTCGAGCGTGGCGGCGATGCCGAGCCGCAGGTCGAAGAGCGCGTTGCAGAGGTATGCTCCCGCCTCGCCGGCCGGTTTT
>JAHFEJ010000042.1 GCA_023248535.1 Nitrospinales bacterium
TGCTGAACCGGAAACGGCCGGTATCGATGCTCAAACCGACGTACAGCGCCTCGGCGCTGTTGGCGTCGAAGGTCTTTCCCAGTTCATCGTACAGCATCGCCACGATCTGCGCGCTGGCGGCCGCTTCGGGCATGACCAGGTTCACCGTCCCGAAGTTCTCGCAACTGATGTGGTGGTCGATCACCAGCAACGGGGCCCCTTTTTTCAGCAGCGATACCGTCGAGCCGACCCGGTCCATGTGCGGCGAATCGATGACAACGGCGGCATCGAAGGATGTTCTTCCCTTCATCGATTCGCCGAACGTCTCGATGATGTCGTACGCGTGCAGAAAACCCAGCTTGTCCTGCGGCGGATCGGCGAACACCACATGGAAGGTCTTGCCCATCTGGCGGAGCAGGCCGGCCAGCCCCAGGATGCTGCCAACGCCGTCGCCGTCCGGGTTGACGTGCGAAGTGAGCAGGAAGTTGTCGTTATTCCTGAGAAATGCCGCCGCTTCTTTGATTGCCATCAATGTAATGTTACCATACCGGCAATTCAAAACAATTCCGATTTACCGGTTGAAGCGAATGCCGTAATTTGATATTCTTGTCAACAGCATTTCCAAGGAAAATAAGTGTTTACCCACATATAAAGGGGGTTTTGGTTTATGAAGAAAAAATCGAACGTTATTTTCACCGTTTTCCTGGCTGCCGCGTTTGCCGCCGGATTGGGCGCGTGCGCTTCGAAGCAGAAGGCCGCAACAGGGCCTGAGGCCACCCGCGCACCGGAAACAAAACCCGCCCCCGCGCAACCGATGGCGCAGGGAACGGTCGAGGTGCAGCCGTCGGCACAGGATATGAAGCGCCAGCAGGATGAAGAGGCCGCGCGCCAACAACGCATCGAATTGGAAAAAGTACGGCAGGAGGAAGCCACGAAAGCCGCCGCCGCCGCCGCGCTCTCCCCGGAAAAATTGGAGACGGTCTACTTCGACTTCGACAAATACGAGATCAAGGAATCTTATCGCGTGCCGCTGGAACACAATGCCGCCTCCATAAAGGATCACGCCGACGCCAAAGTGGTGGTGGAAGGGCATTGCGACGAGCGGGGCACCGAGGAGTACAACCTGGCGCTGGGCGAACGCCGTGCGATGGCCGTGAAGACTTTTCTGGTGTCGCTGGGGGTGAAAGAGGGACAGCTCTACACCATCAGCTACGGCGAGGAACGGCCCGCGGATACCGGTCACAACGAAAGCGCCTGGTCGCAGAACCGCCGTGTGCAATTCTCGCAGGAATAAGCGGCCATTTTGACCTGCCGCGATGGATGCCCGGGGAGCCGTTAGGCGGCTCCCTTTTTTAATACCCATGCCATGAAAAAAAATCCCTTCCGTGCCGTTCTGAAGCCGCATCAGTCCCTGAAGCATCTCTTGGCCACGCTGTTCATGGCCCTGCTCTCCGCCTGCGCCACCCAAAAGGACATGCAGCAGATCGAGACCAAGGTGGATGTGCTGTCCACCAAAGCCACCGAATCGAAAAGCGAGATGTCCTCCACCCTCAAGCAGGTGGAATCAAAGGTGGATGTACTGGCGGAATCGAAAAGCGAGATATCCTCGTCCCTCGGCGACGTGTTGCTCAAGCAGGAATCGTTCGAGAAATGGCAAAAATCGGCCGAGGAACGGTTTAAGGTGTTTCTCCGCAACCAAGCCGACCTCAAGGCCGATCTTGATTCGATTGACCGCAAAATAAACGGCTTGAACGGAAGCGGGGAAGAGACCCAGCACTGGCTCAAAAAGCTGGATGGCCGGATGGCAAAGCTGGACGAGCGGCTGCGCGAACTCTACCTGATGATCGCCGACGCCGGCATGGAGCAGCAGTTGAAATCCGAAACGTTCCGCCGCGATACCGCGGCGGCGCTGGCGCAGATAAAAGACGACTTGGCCGCATTGCGCGGGACGGCCGCCCCGCAGAAGAAAAAGGCTGAAAAAACGCCTCCGCCCGCCAAAAAGGCCACTCCTGTCATAGAGGCGCCCAAAAAAGACGACGGCAAGAAGGCATCCTCCGCCACTCCGGCGGCCGGGCAGCCGGGCAGAAGCGCCGACGAACTGTATGGCGGCGGGTATACGAACTTCCTGAAGGGGGATTTCGCGGCGGCCGAAATGGAATTCGCCGAATTTGTAAAACGCTTCCCCGATACCGAACTGGCCGGCAACGCCCAATATTGGATGGCGGAAACGCTGGCGAATCAGGGGAAAATCAAAGAGGCGCTTGGCGGCTTCAGCGATACGGTTACCAGGTACCCTCGCGCCGCCAAGGCGGCAACCGCCCTGTGGCGCGCCGCCGAGCTGGCCGAAAAATCGGGGGATCACGATAAAGCGCGGGAATTTTTGAGGAAAATAGTGGATAATTACCCGACCTCGTACGAGGCGGCTATGGTGGAAGACAAAATGAAAACGCTGGATGGTGCCGGCAATTAGGGAGTGATGGAATAGAATGCTTAGTTTCTTACGCGGACACGGGACTAAATGGCTGGTAAAAACAGTGCTCTGGACATTGGTGCTGGCGTTCGTGGGCACCATGGGGCTGGTGTGGGGGTATGGCAAGGAAAAGGGCGAGCGCCCCGTGGCGACGGTGGGTAACAGCGCCATCACCCAGGGCGAATTCCGCCGCCAATATGAAAACATGCTCCGCCGCCTTCAGGATATGGCCGGAGCCTCCATCACGCGCGACATGATAAAGCAGATGAACCTGGAGAAATCGGCGCTGGACGCGCTCATCATGGAAAAACTCCAGCTTAAGGCCGCCAAAGACGCCGGCATGGAAGTGAGCGACGAGGAGATACGGCACGACATTGAGATCACCCCCGCCTTCCAGCGCGACGGACACTTTGACCGCGACGCTTATTTCGGCACGCTGCGCAACAACAACCTGATTCCGCGCGAATACGAAAAGATGCTCAAGCAGGATATTATGATCCGCAAAACGGCTCAGATCGTCACCGATTCGGTGCAGACCACCAATCAGGAGGTGCTGGACGTGTTCAACCGGGAGAACGAGGAGATCAAGGTCCGGTATTTTGAGATACTTCCCGTCGCCTTCACCGCCGATTCGCTCCGGGAAGCCGGCAAGGCGCTCGATGCGTACTTCACCGTCAACGCCTCGCGCTTCATGCGGCCCGAACAGCGCACCGTGCAGCTCGTCTACGCCGATCTTCCAAAAGGCGCAAAAGAGGACGACGCCGCGAAGAAAAAACTCTACGCCATACTGAATGCCGGGGCGGGCAAGGATCTCAAGACGCAGGCGGGCGATAACGGCTTCCGTTACGAAGAGTGGACACGCGCCGCATCCCAAATGGCGGGCGGCGGTCCGG
The DNA here is from genome assembly GCA_023248535.1 of Nitrospinales bacterium. Taxonomy (GTDB): domain Bacteria; phylum Nitrospinota_A; class UBA7883; order JACRGQ01; family JACRGQ01; genus JACRGQ01. The sequence continues at coordinate 3,343 of JAHFEJ010000042.1, forward strand.
ATACCGCCAAACTGGCGAACCAGATTTTCAAGGCCAAGGAGGGGGAAGCCTCCGGACCGGTGCAGTTGGCGAACGCCGCGGTTATTTTCAAAGTGGCGAAGATCACCCCTCCCAGCGCGCCGAAACTGGACGAAGTGCGCAAAGAGGTGGAAGCCGCCTATGTGAAGGATGAAAGCCTGCGCCGCGCGGCCGAGGCCGCCTCGAAAGCGGCGGAACGGCTTAATAACGGCGATGCCATCGCCGCCGTGGCGGGAAGCGCGAAGGTTGCCGAATCGAAGCCCTTCAAGCGCGGAGATGCGGTGGATGCCCTTCCCGGCGGACGCCGGACGGTTAACGCGGCCTTCGGCCTGAAGGAAAAAGCGGCCGGCGGCGCGCAGACGGATAACGGGTTCGTGGTGATGCTGGTCACCCAGCGCGCCTTGCCCCCCCTGGCCGGATTCGCCGATCAACGGGTGAAGATACGCGAAGACCTCCTTGCCCGCAAACGGCAAGAGGCGGTCATGGCGTGGCAGAACGCGTTGCGCGATGAAGCCCAGAAGAAGGGCCTCATTAAGATCGAGGAAAAGGCCCTCAAATAACAGCTAGGTGGCGCGGACACTCTTGTCCGCGTTGGCGCGACGCGCCAAGGGAGGCCGGCCCTTGCGGGCCGATGACGGACAGGAGTGTCCGTCCCACCAAGGCCAAGATGGGGGACTTTTTCTAGGTGGCGCGGACACTCTTGTCCGCGTTGGCGCAGTAGCGCCAAGAGAGGCCGGCCCTCGCAGGCCGATGACGGACAGGAGTGTCCGTCCCACCAAGGCCAAGATGGGGGACTTTTTCTAGGTGGCGCGGACACTCTTGTCCGCGTTGGCGCGGTAGCGCCAAGAGGGATCGGCCCTTGCGGGCCGATGTACCCAATAAATTGGGTACCCACCGGTACGGGCAGGTTTGAAACCTGCCCGTACACGATCCGTCGCTGCATGTCCTACAGGAGGTACCGTTGAGATGCTTTCACGGTTGAGGGATCGGGCCAAAAACCTTTTCCCGATGATCCCGTGGGAGGCCGCCGCGGCCTTCGTCATCCTTATTTTGTATGCCCGCTATATTCTGGCTTTTTTCCCCAACCGGAACGGCCTGCTGGGGCACGATTGGCAGTATGTTCTCCCCAATCTGCTTGACGGATATTACAGTTCCATAACGGAGGGGTTCTTTCATATCCCGTGGTTCACCCCGGCGTTTTGCGGCGGATTGCCCAAGTTCCCCAATCCCCTGGATCAGTACTTCACCGTATCCCAACTGTTAATGCTTTTTTTCGACCCTGTGCAAACGGCGCGTATGAGCGTCCTGCTGTTCGGGGCCGCGGGCTTCGCGGGAACCTGGCTCCTGTTGCGGACCGTTTTTAATTGCGGCAAACCGGCGGCCCTCTTCGGCGCGACGGTATTTTTGTTCAACGGTTTTTATTCCGCCGGGATGATCATCGGACACTTCACCAAACATCCGTTCATGCTGCTGCCGTTTTGCGCCCTTCTGTTGATAAGGGCCGGTTCTCCGCATCCCGCGCGGGCGGCGGCGTTGGTGGCGGGCGCGGCGGCCTGTTTTGCCTACACGGTGCATTCCGGCGGCTTCGTGCTGCTGCTCATCATGTTTTTGGCGGTCTTCGGCCTTGCGCTGTTGGCCATGCTCCACGATGCCCGGTTCAGGTTCTTCCGGTTCGCCGCGGCCTTCGCCGCATCCGGCGTGGTAGCCGCGCTGCTTTCCGCCGCCAAGGTCGCCGCCGTTATGGCGTTTATGCACTTCTTTCCGCGCGATCTTTACACGCTGCCGGGCATTCCCGATCTGGCCGATTTGCCGCGATTTTTCTTTGCCGCGTTGTTCGGCGATCCCGCCTCGTTTTCCGAATCGGGCAAATTCTTTTCCTCCCAGTGGGCTTTTGGGATGCACGAGTTCGATTTCGGCATCACATGGGTTCCGGCCCTTTTTGCCGCCGCCGGTTGCGTGGCGTGGTTGAGAGCCGTTCCTCGTCCGGCGAAGATCGGCACGCGCGAGATCGTCGCCATGCTGACGCTTGTATTCGTGATGGCCGTTCCCCTTGCGCTCAATTACTCTTCGCCGGGGTGGCACTCATTCCTGAAATTCGTGCCGGTCATCAAGAACAGCAGCAGCAACCTTCGGTGGCTCGCCCTCTATATCCCGCTCTTCACGGTGCTGGCCGCGGTAAGTCTTGAAAAAATACTCAAAGACGGCGCGGCAAAAACGGCGGCCGGCCTTGCCGGTATCGTGGCCGTGGTGGCCGTCACGATGCACGCCGACCGGAGCTATTATCACGGCCAGCCGTACAACCCGCAAAACATGACCAACGCATATCGCGCCGCCGCAAAGAGCGGTGCGCCGCCGCGCATCGATGGCATAGCTGCATTCGTCGATAACGGACACCCAGTCGGCGCGATGGGAAGGAACGATTTCCTCGCCATCGGCAAATCATCGCTTCTCTGTTACGAGCCGGTGTTTGGTTATTCGCTGGAGGTATTTCCCTTTAAAACGCTGAACCTCGGCCCGGTGACGAATGTTGTCGATGGGGCGCTGAACATAAAGAACCCCGCCTGCTTTGCCTTTCCCGCCGAAAACGGCTGCTCCCCCGGCGATCATTTCAAAACGGACGAAAAAGAAAAGGTTGCCCTCTTCACCGCGTACCGCGATTTCGATTTCAAGATGTCAACGCGTCAGCAGATCGCCAACTTCATTTCGCTCGCCTCGTGGCTCATCCTCCTCGCCGCATCGGTCTATTGGCTCGCCCTCGCGCTCACCGCCCCAAAAGACGTTGGGCAATGAACCACTGAGGCACTGAGGAGACCAAAACATTAAGATGATTGTTTTGTAACTCTGCGCCTCTGGGATTAAGTTTTTCACATCTATTCCGATAAGAACGCTTGGTCAATATCGGCCAGCGGGGGCAATGAGTGAAGATCAACGGCGGCGGTAGTATGGTGATGCAACAGCTGATGGCGATGCGGGCCAGCAAGAAGAATACCCCCAACCCCAAGACGCAGAACACTCCCAACACTAAGCCGCGGAATACCCCCAATCCCAAGGCCAGGAATGCCGGCGGCGGTAACGATAACGACGGTGACAGCGATGGCGGCAGCGGCGGCGGTGGCGGCGAAACGGCCGGCGCGCAAAGCGGCGAACAGGCGGGCGGCATCAACTACAAGCAACTCGACGCGGCGGTAAAGGCCGGTGTGGTCAGACCGGCTGGCGGCACGCGCAACCGCGAAGAGAACAGCCCCAACGGCATTGCGGAAGGCCGTAATGTTTCCACCCCGCAATCGGAGCAGGCGGCCAAAAACACCACCTTCTCAATTCCAAGACAGTCGGCGGATACCGGCCCATCCCAGCCCACCCGTTCCTCCAGCGGCGGCTACACCAGCAGTGCCAAAACCGGGAGTCAGGAATCAGCTTACTCCAAAGGCGATCTCGTAGACCTCTCCGCGTAACCTCATTCTCAAATTCCCCCACACCTCCCGCACGATCATGCAATCCCCCGGACTGGCGGATTTGGAGCGGATTGTGGAATTGTCATTCTTGACGCCGTTGGTGTAATTGCATGAAATGCAGGAAGAAATACCAAGGGAAAATCGATGGCCAAAGGGGCGGAAAACACGGAATAAAAATTGACGGAAAAAGTCGAAGCGGCTATTATCATTTCACCCCCTTCCTGTAAGGAGGGGAAAGAAAGCCATAAAAAAGTGATTTTTGTCACGAAACGAATACCCGATTCTTGGTTCTATGATAGAGCCGATGCAGATTGAACAGATCGTGAAAATAGGGGTTCAAGGAAAAAGATCTCCCGTTTAACGGTGGCTAACGGCCGTTACTTCAATGTAATATAGGGATGGGCAGGTGATTGATGCAACATAAAGCAGGTCTTTGGAATAAGATAAAACCAAAAAAAGTTCTTATCCGCCACTATTTCGGCGGGTTGGCGTTCATCTTGCTTCTGGGGCAGCTCTTTACCGGCCTCTACATGATTTTCTATTATGAACCATCGCTCAAAGAAACTTATAAAACAGTTCAATACTTCAACAACGAGGTGTTTTTAGGGGCTTTAACCCGTAACATCCACCGCTATGGCGCCTTCTTCATGGGTGTAGCGATTTTCATACACCTTTTCATGGGCTACTTCCGGAAGGATTATCAGGGGGGGCGCAAAAAGTATTGGATTACCGGTGTGCTCCTTTCAGTGTTGTACGTTTCGTATAATATAAGCGGTACCATTCTGCCTTGGGAGTGGAAAGGTTACTGGCTTATGGAGATGTTTAACAATTGGTTAAAGAACATTCCCTTTGTTGGCGATTACCTTTACAACCTGATGATGATCACTTACACCCCCACCCGGAACTTTGTCATACATGACATAATCCTGCCGGTTATCACCTTTGTCCTGCTTGAAATACACTGCTTGGCGCGTTTCAGGGCGCGTGGCATGGCGGACTACTTTATCCGCCAAACCTTTGCTTCGATTCCGCTTATCATCGCGGTGATCGCCATGAGCGTTATTTACCCGGTTCCCTCGGCGGATCCGGAAATCATACCGCTGCCGATGGAGGGGATGTATATCCCGGCTCCCGAGTGGTTCTTCGTTACGTTCGAGCTTCCATACTGGTACTATCCTCCCAAGAATTGGCCCATGTTCCTCTTTTGGATTCCATTCTTCTTCCTTGCCTTCACATTCCTTATTCCGTATCTCTTCAAGCGGAAAAAGAAGGGGTTACAGCTGGATGAAAAGGCTAAAAGGTTGTCCCGGCGGATCAATATCGCCTATATGGGAGTGGGAGCCACTGTTTGCGTCCTGATGGTAGTAGGTCTTTTGTGGGGGAGCGTAAAGGCCCCTTGGATGGGGTGCAACAGCTGCCATAACATAGCGCAGGGGGAACGCATGGGAATTCCTCCGGTTAGCTATAAAGATACGAAACGTAATCCGGTTCTTCTGGACAACCGTTGGATGATGAGGCATTGGTATGAACCGCAAGTTATTTGGTAGAAATTTCTTCCGCATGTTAGCCCTGCTGACTCTTATAACGGGCGCAGTATCGGCTTGCACGCTCGATAAAATCGCCGGTCAGCCGGAAAATGTGTTGAGGGAGTATATAGATGCCGTTCAGAAAGGCGATTTCAATACCATTTACGCTTTAAGTCAGGTCACCGCCCGGCAGAAGAGATTGATAGCAAAAAGCGAGACCGGGGATAAGAAAGTTTTGGAGGCCGAACAATTTCAAAGGCATAAAACGATTTACGATGCTACCGTGATGAGCTTCTCCAATGAGCAGTGGACGGAAAAGTTTTATTTCCCCCCTTCGGCCAAAGTGGAAGTGGGGAAAGCCCATGATCCCCTGCCGGTGGAAAAAGAAAAGATGGGGGATGCCTATGAAAAAGGTGGCGTTGTGGTCGTAAAAGTCTCCGTCACCTATCCGAAGCCTGAAGAAGCGCCTGAATATAATGGGCAAAAGCTGAATTATGCTGATTACAATTGTATGTTGCGGAAAATACGCTACGAAGACAGCGTGATGATCTACTCTTACGACGAAAAGTGGTATTTTGGCGGGTGTCTGATCAATAGTAGCTCTGTTCGGTAACCGCTGGTCTAAGGGGGGTAACAATCGGAACTGTAAGAACGTTCTCTCCAGATGCAGTGTGTTGAGCAAGGTTAAATAGGCCGGTTCTAATGAATTGTATCTTTTAAGTTACGCATTATTTATGCATTCAATTTGACGTGATTGTTCAACATTGAAAGTTGGTTTTGCCTATAGCGCATCTTAAAAGATGCAGCCGTTTAAAATGCCATTACTAGTCGTTTTAATCATAATAAAATGTGCAACTCATTGCTTGTTATTGAATGAAATGGTTAGCTTGTCCGCTATAATCTGCTTATAGAGGCCAGAAAAACAACAATGACAAAAATTGTCATGTTTTCATTTTTACATGTGGTGCTGGCTAGTTTCTCCATGTAATTCTTGAAATGCATATTTTACTATGTGAATCTTTGTAGATACAGTTTGAATGCGGTTAGAGTTTCAAAGAATTTAGGGTATGCATGTTGCAATTGTGGATGCAGGGTTTCTGGTATTTATGTTGTAATTTTTTAGGGGAGCAAATGTTTATGACGCTTAAACGACTTGCAACGCCATTCATACTTGGCATGTTTTCCTTGACCTTCGGCTTCGGCTTGGTGGCTTTCACCACTGATGCTCATGCAAAGCGCGAAAAAGTTTCCGCGGCGGAACTGGACGCGGCAAAGAAGGCCGGCGACCTTTCGGTCGACCAGGCTGAAAAGACCCGCGATGCGTTCGGTAAAGAAACCACCGAGTACAGCATCGAAAACACCGGTGACATGACGGGGGTCAAGGCAAATTCTTCCGGTAACTCGACCTACGGCGTTGCGGGGTTCGACTACCTCACCGGCGTTGGTAAAGTGGCCTCCTCGCCTGATGAAATCAACGAAAAGACCTTCAAAATCAAATCCGCGAACAAATCTCCGCTTGAAGACCTGATGAAAAAGCGCTATGCGCACAAGTGGACTGGCCAGTACAACGACACCCAGTCAGGCCTTGGCGAAAAGTCGGGCGTTACCGAAGCATGGTTCCGCAAGCATGAATCCGGTTCGAAGCTCGGCGGCGACTATAACGAATGGGTTAACCAATGGAATAACCTCACCCGCCCCGGTCACGATGCAAAAGCAGGGTTCGTCACTCAGGTTGTTGGGGCCGACCCGGATCAGGGCGCGCACTGGTTCTCGTTCTACTGCGTTCACTGCCACGGCTGGACTGGCAAAGGCGACGGGCCGACCGCGGCGAAGCTTGACCCCCGCCCGCGTAACCTGACCAACGGCAAATACGCCGACCACATCAGCAACCTCGATATCTACGGCGTCATCAAGGGCGGCGGCGAATTCCGCAACCTTTCCACCTCCATGCCTCCTTGGGGCAACATCCTGCAAGACCAAGACATCTGGAACGTCGTGGCTTTCATCCGCTCCCTTTCCCCGTCATTCAAGGCGGATAAGGACGATGTGAACCCCGCCAATGCCGAGCAGAGCGCAGAGTTCAAGGAAATGAACGAAATGCTTGAAGAGGGTGGCTTTATGGCTGGCCGCGGCAGCAACAACCAGCTCGCCTACGGTACTCAGCGCGGCGGTTTCAGCTCGATCGGCGGCGGCCGCTTGGCTTCCAAGCACGTCGGCGTGACTGTTAACAAGACCTCCGGCGCCGGCACCAACATGATGGGCGACTGGAACGAAGACAAGAAATAAGAATCTGAATTAAAATCTGATTCTTTAGCCCCGGTTTTTTTTAAAACCGGGGCTTTTTTTATTTCCTCAATCCATGTAATATGCACTAGCATGATTTTTGCTTATATGACCTAGAAGGATAGTGTGGGATTCTTTTTATGGGGATTTTCTTGAAATGATAGAAGTCAAAGACCTTACGAAAACGTATGGCAATAATGCCCGTGGGATTACAAACATCTCTTTTGACGTTAACAAAGGGGAGATCCTTGGATTTTTAGGACCGAACGGCGCGGGGAAAACGACTACCATGCGAATCATCACCTGCTTCATGCCAGCCACTAGCGGCACGGTTAAGGTTGCAGGATTTGACGTGTTCGAGGAATCACTCCAGGTGCGTAACAGAATCGGGTATCTTCCCGAGACGGTTCCGCTTTATACCGACATGCAGGTGCCAGTGTACCTGCGGTTTGTCGCCGGCCTTAAAGGTGTCCCCTGGAAAGAGATAAAGAACAGGGTTGCCGAAGTGATGGAGCAGGTCGCTCTTACCCATATGGCGCATAAGTTCATTGGCGAGTTGTCCAAAGGGTACCGCCAAAGGGTTGGCCTTGCCCAGGCGCTGATAAACGATCCTGAAGTGCTGATCCTGGACGAGCCGACAATCGGCCTTGATCCAAAACAGATCATAGAAATACGTTCGTTGATAAAAGGGCTTTCGGGGGCGCGTACCATCATTTTGAGCAGTCACATTCTTCCCGAAGTGAGCATGCTTTGCCAACGGGTCGTTATCATTGACGAGGGAAAAGTGAAAGCGGTCGACACCCCGGAAAACCTCACTTCGCAGCTTACCAAAAGCAACCGCGTGGTGGCGCGAATCGGCGGCAGGCAGTCCGAGGTTCTTGAAGGGCTTCGGAAGATACGGGGCGTCAAGAAGGTGGAATGCTTCAGCCCCACCGAGGCCGGCGTGGGAACCAGCAAATACGCGATAGAGTTTGAGATGGATAGCCAGTCTTCCAATCTTGTGGCCCGGCTTGCCGGCGAGCGTCAGTGGGATCTGTATGAGTTGACGCCCATGAAGATGAGCCTGGAGGATATATTTATCCGCATCGTGACCGAGGAGGAGATAAAGCAGTGAGGAATTTCTTTTTCATACTGACAAAGGAAATACGGTCGTATTTTTATTCGCCCGTGGCGTTCGTGGTCATCACGATATTTTCAATGTTGATCGGGTATTACTTTTACAATATTTTCGCCGGATTCAGCACCATCAGCTTCCAGGCCCAGACCGACCCGATGGTCGCCAGCCAATACGGCGTGCTGAACGTCACGGAATTCGTGGTGCGGCCGTTCTTTGGCGTGGTGAGCATTGTCATGCTCATCATGCTCCCGATGCTCACCATGCGGTCGTTCTCTGAAGAAAAAAAGAGCGGCACCATCGAGTTGCTCCTTACCTATCCGGTGAAGGACATCGAATTGGTGCTGGGCAAGTTTGCGGGCTGCATGGGGATATTCGCCATCATGCTCTCGCTGTCACTCCCGTGCCTCCTGCTCGTCGCGTTTTTCGGCGATCCCGAATGGGGCGTGATCGTATCCGGTTATGGCGGGCTGCTATTTATGGGCGGTGCGTTCATTTCGCTTGGCTTGTTCATGTCATCCCTCACGGAGAACCAGATCATCGCGGCGGTGCTCTCTTTTTCCTCCCTGATGGTTCTCTACATGATCGGCTCTTCGGCCGGATTCGTCGGCGAAAAGATGGGCATGGTTCTGGAGTATATTTCAATCCTCTCGCATTTCGAGACTTTCGCGAGAGGGGTGCTGGATACATCGGATATCACATACTATACCCTCTTCGCGGTGTTCTTCCTGTTTCTCAGCATGCATTCGCTTGAATCGAAAAGATGGAGGGCATAGTTTAAATGTATCGTATAGTAGTTCCCGCCATTTTGGCGTTTGCATTCATTATCGGCGGCGCGGCAATGTATGCCATTTCCGGCGTCATGACGCTTACCGCCGCCGGGGCGCTCTGGATAGGGCTTATGCTGGCCCTGTTTCTCCTGTATGCCCGGTTTGAGGAGATCAAGAAGCTTTTACTGAGGAAGAGCGCCAAGTACGGGGTCAACATGGCGATTATGGTGCTGGTGTTTCTTGTCATTGTCATTTTCGCGGGATTTTTGGGCGAGGCCCATAAAAAGCGCCTCGATCTGACGCGGTCGGGCAGGTTCACCCTTTCCTCCCAGTCTCAAAAAATCGCGGCTTCTCTAACCGCGCCGGTCAAGGTGGTGGCTTTCTACCGAGGCGAATCCGGCACGGTGCACGCCAAGCAGCGTCAGACCGCGAAGGATTTGCTGGAGGAATACGCCAATCTTTCGCCGAATTTCACCTTTACGTTTATAGATCCGGATCAGAACCCCGGCATGGCAAGCAAGTACGGCGTTTCGGAATACCGGATCATGCTGTTGATGTCGGGTACCAAGCAGATCAAAATCGCCAATGAGCGCGAGGAGACGATCACCAACGGCATCATCAAGCTGCTGCAAAGCAAGCAAAAGACGGTCTACTTCGTCAAGGGGCACGGAGAAAAAGAGCCGGGCTCATCCGGCAAGGCGGGATACCATGCCGCCACGACCGCCCTTATCAACCAAAGCTTCGCCGTGCAGGATCTGGTTCTTGCCCAAGTTAAAGAGGTGCCGACGGATGCATCGGTTGTGATTATTGCCAGCCCCGAACGCGACATGGCGGCCGAGGAGTTGCAAAAGCTTGACGCCTATTACCGGCAGGGGGGCGCCCTGTTCGCCGAGATCGATCCCGGTCATCCACCTGCTTTCAGAAGGTGGCTTGAGACCTTCGGTTTCAAACTATCCGATGACGTTATTATCGACCAGCAGAGCCAGCTATATGGCGCGAACAACCTTACCCCGGTTGTCTACGCCTATCACAAGAAGCACCCCCTTACGCAGGATTTCAAGCTGATGTCGTTTTTCCCTATCGCGGAAACGGTTTATATAGACGAGGATCCGAAGCAAGGCCGATACCAGTTGGCGCTGACCGGCCCCAACAGTTGGGCCGAGACGAGCAAGAAGCAGCTTGAAAGCGGCGATGTGACCTACGATGAGGGGAGCGATAAGCGCGGCCCTCTCCCCGTTATGGCGGTATCAACCATCCCCGTGAAAGGAGGCGAGGACGCCGAGGGGGGTAAGAGGGAAAAATACGGGAAGATCATTCTCGTGGGGGATTCAGACTTCGCCAACAACACCAATTTCAACCTTGGCGGCAACGGCGATCTTTTCATGAATACCATTAGCTGGCTGGCCGAAGAGGCCGACCTGGTGGCTGTGCGGGCGCGTAAAAAGGATATGACGCCGGTGGTTTTGACGGCCTCGCAGGGAAGGGCGATTTTTTGGCTTCCCGTGATTATGATTCCCTCCACGATCCTTCTTGTCGGCGTGGGAATTTACAGCAAACGCAGATGGTTCAGGTGATGAGAGGGCGGCGGAGTGTTGCATGACGTACTTTAAAAAGACTTTCATTTGGATCATCATCCTTGTGGCTATTGGTGGCTATACGATGCTTGACTTCAAGTCCACCAAGGTCGCCGAGCAAAAGAAAGAGGAGGAGTCCCGCCTCCTTCCTTTTACCGCGGATCAGGTTCTTGCCTTAACCATAAAAAAGGATTCGGGCACCCTGGAGCTTGAGAGGTGGGAGAAGGGGTGGAAGATCGTTTCCCCCATAAACGCCATGGCTAAAAATGAGACGGTCGAAAAGTTCATCCATGAAGTGACCGATTCCCGTAACGACTCGGAATACGTTATGGATCCGAATCCCAGCCCCGAACGGTTAACCGAATTCGGGCTTGCCGTCCCCACCATTACCCTCACCCTCAAAGTGGGGAAGGAGTTGAAGGAACACACCATCCTTTTTGGCATCAGGGCGCCCATGATGGGGGTGGCGTACGCCCAGTTGCAAGGGCAGAAGCCCGTATACCGGGTTAACGCCGATTGCCGCGCGGAGGCCGATAAGGACGCATATTACTTCCGCGACAAATCCGTGCTGAAGCTCAATCCCGTTATGGTCGACCAAGTGGCGGTTAATTGGGAAGGTTCGCCGATGCTGTTCAAGCTTTCCGAATCCGGTATTTGGAAGGTCGAAAAACCGATCAACGCGCGCGCGGATCAAAAGAAGCTTCTCGAGTTCATAGGGACGTTCGCGAACACCGAGATAAAGGAATTCATCTCGGAAAAGAAAGAGAAAGTCGCCGCCTACGGGCTTGATAAACCATCAGCCGTGCTCAAGCTCTGGCTGAGCGGCGACTCCGACCCCGCGGTGCAGATCGACATCGGAAAACGAAGCCCTGAAAAGCGCGGGTATTATTGTGCCATGTCGGATCGGGATGCCATTTTCATATTGGAAGAGAAAGCGGTGAATTCGGTTCCCCGCTCGGCGGACGAGATGAGGAGCAAGCAACTTTTCTTTTACGAGAGCGAGAAGTTAAAGCGGATCGAAGTGCGTAACGCCGAAAAATCGGTTGTTTTGGTGAAGGACTCCGAAAACGAGTGGAGAAAAGGGAGCATAAAGGGGGAGAAGGCGGAGTTTACTGTTGTTAACGAATTTATCGATGAACTGAAGAACTTTGAAACAAAAGAGTTTGTCTCAAGCGACCTGCGCGATATGCGACAGTACGGGCTTGATCCGGCCGTTACCCAGGCTCAACTGTGGCTGGAGGGGAGTTCAGCGCCGATAGCGCTCAACCTCGGTAAAACTTCACCGGCGGGATACGTGTATGCGTTCTCGACCTCCGAAAAGGGCATTTTGACCCTTGATGAAAGAACAAAGCGTGTGTTGGAAACCTTTTTAAGGGACCTTTAAAGGGAAGGATGTATATGTCAAGCAAAATTGGGGCCTTCATGTTTTCAATAATGATTGCGGGTGCAGCCATGTTCCCGTGCTACGTGAAGGCTGAAGAGCCGGCTAGCGTCGGTAATGCCTTCATTGAGGCATTTGATAAAAAGGATGAAGCGGCGATGGCGAATATCATAAAAACCAGGGCGGCTGAAGTGCCGGATGAGGTGAAAGGCATGGTTGAATATGCCACATCCCCTGGCGCCAATCCGCAAGAACAGGATTTTCTGTTTAACATTGCGGGTACCATGGCTCAAATGTATTCGAAGAACACGGGCGATGAGCGGCTGTTGGCCGCTGTGCGCCTGAATTACCAAAGCGTGATTGAAAAGAGAAAAGGAAGCGGCGGAGGGGCATCTGCAGTTTCCAAGGAGTCCCTTGAAAAGGTGAAGAAGGATATTACGGACTTGGGGAAGGGCGAGTGGCATGTATCGGTTATTCGGATGGATGCCAACGGCGGCCTTGATATGGAAATCGATGTGAAAGAATCTTCAGGCGGTGAGCTGACGCCCCACATCGAACGGAAAATGAGCGAAGCGGCGAAACAAATTGTGGCCAAGCATCTTCCCAGCGTGAAGAAGGGAAGAATTGTGTGGACAAGCGCCGGAGTCGGTCTTAAAACCATATTTATCGAGTAATGTTGGCTCAAAAGGAACAAATCATGCGTTGTCAGAAGATGTTTGCACTGACCGTTATGGCCGTCATGAGCATGGCCTCCATTGCTAACGCGGAGGAAGGGGTGGAGGAAGGGCATCAGCTGTACGTCAAGTATTGCAGTGGGTGCCATAAGCTGACTGATCAGACCTCCAAAGGTCCGGGATTTCTAGGTGTTACTGGCCGACATAGCGAAGCTTGGATTGAGAAATGGATTCAGAATCCCAAGGCGGTAATCGAGAGCGGCGATCCAGATGCTATCAAGCTCAAGGAAAAGTACAAGATCACCATGCCAACGATTAAGGTTATGGCTGACGAGAAGCCGAGGCGTGAAATCATCGAATTCCTCAAGGAAAATGACAAGAATCTGGCTCAGTAATTATGAAGGAGAAGCAAATTATGAAGATGGATGCGGTTATTAAAAGTGTAACAATGTTTGCGATGGCGGCCATGCTGGCTTTGACCTTTACCGCTTGTTCAAGCGGCGGCAGCGGCGGTGCGGAGGACAAATATCAGGCCGCATTCACGAAGGTGAATCCCTCCTGGAAAGTGTATGAAGTGAAGCAAGAAGGGGATAACACGATCATTCGTGTTGAAGCGGCGGATGTGGTTCCTTTCGCCGAGGCCAAAAAGGTTTTGGACGCGTTACAGGCTTCTGACCCGAAACTGAAAGGATACGTTGAATTCTACAACAAGGAAGTGGGCATGGTTCTTCGCAAACTGGAAATAATGCCGGCTACCTGACGTAGAAGGGATCGGTATGGACGGAGACGAAATTAAAGGAAACAAGATCAACCCCCTTTTCGGTAAGCAGCTTCTTGCCGAATTTGTCAAGTTCATCAAGGGTTTTCATGTTTTTAAAGCGGACTTGGTAAAGCCGCACTGCTCTGTCTTGGCCCACGATTTCTCCGTTAATGGACGAAATGACCGTTTTAATGGCCGTTTCGTCCATATTTTTGGAGAAGGTAATGTTTAAAATATCCTTTGTCACATCAAGACCCGTTTCCGGGTCTTTAATGATTTCGTCGGGGGAGGGCTTGTAGAAATTGCTGGAAACCGCACCTTTACCGGAGCTTCCGCTCTCAGAGGATCCCATCTTCTTCGAGCAGCCGATGAAGAGGAGGGCCACAAGAAGACACAAAACCAACTTCCGGGGGCGCGACCTCTTCATAACTTCCGTTCCTGTTCTTTCATGTAGTTTTGAATATCATTCACTTGGCGCAGCGGAATCCAACATATTCATGCTGGTCATCCGGAATGGATTTGAGTATGGCAAAGACCCTTGCATTTTCCTCATCGTCGAAATAAGAGCCTCCCATGGAAATGCGGTATTTCTTTTCCGCGCTATCCCAGGCATTAACCCATTCCCACAGGTTGCCCGCCATATCCATTACGCCATAAGGGCTTTTCCCTTTGGGAAAGCTGCCTACCGGCATGGTTCCGTTCTTTTCCGCTTCAAGTGTATTGGCTCTACCCTTTTCAAAGCTGTTACCCCACGGGTAGTTTCTCCCATCGGTACCACGCGCCGCTTTCTCCCACTCTTCCATCGTGGGAAGCCTTTTGCCAACGGCTTTGCAGTATGCTTCCGCATCGAAATAGGAAATTTCCGCAACGGGATGCTTTTCCTTCCCGGCGGGGATCGTGAACTCTTTATTGACTTCTTTATATTCAGCGTTGGTTACTTCGTAGGTGTCGATGCTGAATTTTTGCACTTTAACTGTCTTTTTACTTGGGCCGGATTTATAATCTCCCTCAGGGATATCAATCATGCTTCCGGATTCGGCGAATGATTTAGGCACAATGGCTATAAAGAACAAGGAAATTAAAACGATGACAAACCTTTTTAAACTAAACAAGACACTCCTCCTTAACAAACGGCCCAATCCCCACACTCCACTAATTGTGGAATCTTACCTCAAAACGGAGCTAAAAGGCCAAAGTATTTTGCATTTAAGACCTATGTATGTCCTTTCCCTCGTTCTAATCCTCACTGTTGCCGTTTTTTCGGCAGGATGCAGCGGCGGCAAGGACAGCAAAACAGCTAAAAAGGAGGATTTTGCCGAGGAGAAGGAAATGTTCGGGGCAATGCCGGATGCTGCGGTCGGGGAAAAAAGGGCGAAACGGGAAACCGATTTTAAAGAAGACCTGAGTGACCCATCCAAAACCCCCGTTTTGGATCCATCGGCCACGGAAAAAGCTCCGGCCGAATTCGGTTTTGGCGTAAGAACCGATGCGCAAATAGAAAAGGAACATCCGCGCGCGAACAAAATAGCGGTTCTTGCCCCTTTGGTTGGCGATGTTGAGGTATTTGGCAAGGATACGTCGGATGGCGCGGAGTTGGCGTCTGATGAGATAAATGATAAAGGTGGCATCCGGGGCCAAAAGTATGACCTTCTTGTTTTTGACACGAAGGCATCCATCGAGGGGGCGCGTGTCGGCGTTACGAACTTCACGCGTGAAAATGTCGCCGCCATCGTAGGCGCTCCGACCGGGGAGGTAAGCTTTTCAGCCAGCAAACTCATAAATGATAATCAGCTGATCATGTTATCCGCAGGCTCGCGCCGGCGGCTGGGCGATACCGGGCCTTACTATTTCCGCAATACGCTTAATGACCAATACGCGATAAAACAGCTTACGCAGTATATCATCGCCGAGAAAAAGCTGAAGAAGTTCGCGTTGTTCACTTCGTTGGTGAATGATTATTCGATTAAGTTGTCAGCGGCGTTCAAATCGGAAATTGAATTAAACAAAGCCCAACTAACACATGAACTTTACATTATGTCCCCGGAGATGACCCACGTCGGTCAAGAAGAGACCAGCATAGCGGCGCAGCTGAGTAAGCTTAAAAACAATCCTCCCGACGCGCTCATATATACCGGCGATGGATCTGAAGGCGCCCAAGTGGTTAAAGAGATGAGGAAAATGGGGCTGAAAATTCCCATGGTGGGGGCTGAAGACCTTATGGTTCCCGAGTTTATCGCTTTGGGTGCGGCCGCCAACGGGACGTTGGTGTATGGGGGTTTCAACGAGGATTCGGAAAATCCGCGCGTTAAGGCATTCGTGGCCAATTTCAGGAAGAAATACAATCGCGTGCCGTCACGCATCGCCGCCCTGAGTTATGATGCGTATTATATGATCGCGAGAGCCATAGAAAATGCCAAATCCATGCGGCCGAGTCATCTCCGGAATGCACTCGCGGAATTAAAGAATTTCGAGGGTGTTACCGGAAAAACCACCATGGATAAGAACCGCGAAGCCCTCAAGGAACCATTTATATTTGAAATGAAAAGCAAGGGCAACCAGTACCGCTTTGTATCGCTTAAGGAGCCATTATGAAAATTTCGGCAAAGCAATTGGCCCTAGTGACCTTCACCGGGCTGTTATTGGCATTCCACCACGCCGCATATTCATCAAGCAACGCAATGCCTTCTCCCGAAGGGATGGTATTGGTTTCCGCCGGTGAATTTCTAATGGGCAGCACCCAGCAGGAAATCGATGAGGTGAAAAAAGAGTTTGGGGGAAGGGCCCTTTACAAGGATTATCCTTTCAATGCAGAGATGCCTAAAAGGAAAGTGAATCTGAAGGCTTTTTATATCGACATCTATGAAGTGACCAACCGGAAGTATCAGGAATTCGTAAAACAAACCGGTCATGCCGCTCCCCAGTCATGGGGCGGCGGTGCATATCCAGCGGATTGCGCCGACAACCCCGTTCTGTATGTAAATAAGGAGGATGCGGAGGCCTATGCAAAGTGGGCACACAAGAGGTTGCCCACCGAAGAAGAGTGGGAAAAGGCCGCACGCGGCACCGATGGCAGGGTGTTCCCGTGGGGGAATACGTTCGATTCAGGGAAGGCCGCTACGGCCGATTCCGATTTTGAATTTATTCAACATGGTTTCTGTAAAGTGGATACCGGGAATAAGGTTGGGGTGGCGCCGGGCGATGTAAGCCCCTACGGCGTGCATGACATGGCTGGCAACTCGCGGGAATGGACCGCCACACTTGATTCTATCCACAAAGACATGGCTGTTATAAAGGGGGCATCGTGGGTCGATCTCCACATAAACGCCCGGGCGGCCCACAGGGAGTCTGTTCCGGTTGAAGGAAGGAGCCATATAGTAAGCTTCAGGTGCGTTAAGGATGCTGAGTAGCTTCCTCCCAGATGAACCCGTTCAGGCTTCTCTATAACCGTATTTGGAAGAAGCTCACCCTTGCATTATTGCTGGTGACGTTTTTACCCATCGGCTACTTTCAGCACCAAAACCTGAACGCAACGCGTGATTCCATTGAAGACAGGGAAACCAGGCGGATATTCCAGAATACCCTAACGCGTTCAAAAGAGATCGAAGAAGCATTTAAAAATGTGCTTTCAGATGTCAACTATCTGCGTTCCAGCCTGGCGATAGAATTCCTCGTTAATGTCCCAGGCAGGAAATCCACCGGTATGCTTTATTGGAAATCACTGGTGGAAAGGGAATTTTATAACTTCCTTTCGCTGCGTACCGGTTATTCCGGTATCGGATTGTTGGATGAGTTTGGAAACGAAAAGCTGGTAATGTTCAAAAGCGGCGATAAAATAATAATCACCCCCCCGGGGAAGTTGGTCAACCGTCTCACATCGACGTACTATGTGGAGGCCGCACTTCAAAGCGGGTACGGAATAGCGGCCATCCCGATGTACAGCATGGTCAGCAGCCATGCCGATGTTTCAAGTCAACCGCTTATACGGTTCGCCACTAAAATGTTTTCACGGAGCGGCAAACCGAGCGGGGTTGTTTACGCCGACCTTGACAGCTCCAATGTCATGAGGGCGCTGAAACGTGTCTCTTTTGAGGGAAAGCGGAAGGCCGCAATGGTTTCCCAGAACGGGAATTATATCTACAACCCTTTCAAGGCGGCCGACACGGGTCAGGAGCCTCTTGGTGAAGGGAATATCAGTAACGGCTACTCTTTCCAGGTGGTTGCGCAGATATTATCGGGGAGGACGGGGCTGATTACGGACGACCCCGATTATATTTTTGCGTTCAGGCCGATATACTTGCAGTCCGGGAACAAGGACTTTTATTATGTGGTGTATGACCGCTATCCGCGGTCCAACTTCATCCCGGAGATGGATAAGTTAAAAAGGGAATACCTTATTGGATTGACCGAGGCGCTTTTCCTTTGCCTGTTTGTAGCCGCGGCCGTTTCCTACACACTTACGCGCGATCTTGAAAAGCTTCGGCAGGGCGTGGAGCAAATACGGCAACAAAAGCTGGATCATCGTCTTCAAATCCGGTCGGGGGACGAAATCGAATCATTGGCCAATGCGTACAATATGATGGCGGACTTTTTGCAAGAGTACAGCCAATCTTTGGAAAACAAGGTGGAAGAACGTTCAACGCACATCAAAAAAGTGGAGCGGAAGCTGATGCAGGCGGAAAAACTGGCGGCAATAGGATTTTTGGCCGCTGGCGTGGCGCACGAGATAAACAATCCCATATCGATACTCATCACGCGGCTTGAACTCATGCAAAAGGATATCGATAAGGGAAAAACGGATGCAATGAAGAAGGATATCGAAGTGCTTCTTAACCACTCGGTGCGGATAGGCGCAATTGCCACAAACCTATTAACCTTTTCGCGGAGCGCTTCAACCGAATTGACGGATGCCGATGTAAACGAGATTGCCGAGCGCGTTCTCAGTCTTATCGAAGTACCAATTAAAAAGAAGGGGATTACGCTTTTACGGAAACTGGAGCCGGGGTTGCCTAGGGCAAGCTTGAATGTTTCCGGTATCGAGCAGGTGATATACAATGTCGTGCACAATGCCTTTCAGGCAACGGAAACGGGGGGCACGATTACCGTTAAAAGCGGCTTGGACGGCGAAGGCGGAATTGTTCTTGAAGTGCGCGATACGGGGCATGGCATCAAACCGGAAATTCTGGATCACATCTTTGAGCCGTTTTTCACCACCAAAGAGGTGGGGTCTGGCACCGGATTGGGTCTTGCCATAAGCTATGGGCTGGTGAAGGATACGGGCGGTTTCATTAACGTAGAAAGTAAGCCAGGAGTGGGCACAGTGTTCAGCATCCATTTAGTCCGCGCATCAAAAAACCCCATTCTGGCGGACACAACACCGCAACAGGGAGAGGCAAAATGACCGAACCGGCAACGGTGTTATTTGTCGATGACGAACCTGATCTGCTTGAAAACTACGCGCGCATATTGGATGGCGGCTCGTACCATTGCGTGACCTCTTCATCCAGCCTGAATGTGCCGGATTTGGTGCGGGAGCACAAGCCGGCGGTGGTGGTGACCGATTTTTTGATGCCCGGCAAGGATGGAATGGTTATTTTGAAGGAAGTCAACGAGGCGTTTCCCCACATTCCGGTTGTTATGGTTTCGGCGCATGCCACGGTCGGGGGAGTGGTGGAGGCGGTGAAGGTGGGGGCATTTGATTATCTCACAAAGCCTTTTACCTCCGATCAACTGCTGATAACCGTGCGCCGCGCGGTGGAGCAACACCTGCTGCAGAAAGAGAACACCGATCTGAAGCGGAAGCTGCAAGCGGGCTACTTCGATCACTATTTTGTCGGCAAACATCCAAAGTTTATCGTCATAGAAGAGCAAATAAAGAGGGCCGCGGCGACCGATACTAACGTATTCATACAGGGCGAAACGGGAACGGGAAAGGAACTCGCCGCCCGCGCGGTTCATCTTCACAGCAAGCGCGTGAACGGCCCGTTCATCATCGTGGACTACAGCGCCCTTTCCAGTGAAATGATGAAAATTCTGCCTTACAGCGGATCCGAGGGGATGGCGCCCCGTGAAACAAACGTGTTTGAGGCCGCCAACGGCGGCACGCTGTACATTAAGCAGGTGGAAGACCTTGATATGGCCATGCAGGCCCGTCTTCTGCGCATTCTGCAAAGCCGCAAAGTGTACGAAAACGCGGAATGGCAGGCCAAGCAGCTTGATATCCGTGTGATAACATCCACCTCCGCAGACCTTCAGGCCGCCATCGCGGAAAAAAAATTCCGTGAAAACCTTTTTTACTACCTTAACGTCATTAACATTGTTATTCCCCCCCTGCGCCACAGAAAAGAGGACATCGGGATATTGTGCGATCACTTCCTGAGGCAAAGGTCGGAAAAAAACCAGACGCCCCGCCAGGTTCTGCATGCCGATGTTTTGGCGCGGCTAATGTCATATGATTGGCCGGGGAACGTGCGCGAACTGCGCAACACGGTTGAACGGGCCGCATCCATGACTGAAGAGTTGACCATTATGACCAAGCACCTGCCGGAAAATATCCTTGATTCAGATGAGTCGTATAGCCTTTCATTTAAGGATGCCAGAAGAAAATATTTGGAGGAATTCGAAAAACGTTATCTCGAAAACCTGATATTGAAGTATAAGGGAAACATTTCCCGGGCCTCGGAAATAGCCGGTGTGACGAGGATGTCATTTTACCGTATATTGAAACGGGTGGGAATGCTCAAGGAAGCCGACAACGTCCGCCACATGACGGACGATAAAAAATAAACACGAAACCAGTATCGGAACAAAATGCAGCTATGAAACTTAACAAACTCTTTCTCGCATGTTTTTTCATATCCGGGGCGGCGGGGCTTATCTATCAGGTGTGCTGGGTGCGCATTCTCTCGCTGGTGTTCGGCAATACCGTCTATGCCGTTTCAATGGTGGTGGCCGGGTTCCTGTCGGGGTTGGCGATTGGGAGCCGGTATTGGGGGAAAAAAACCGATACCGCAAAAAATCCGCTGAAAATGTATGTGCTTATGGAGGCGGGGATCGCCGTCAGCGCTCTTGTCATCACATTGCTCATTACGGTGCTGGATAACGCGGTTGTATCGGTTATGACTCCCGAATCGGTTAACAACGGCGGTTGGCTTATCATCAGGTATGTGCTGGTTTTCATCATCCTGCTCCCGCCCACGATGCTCATGGGGGGAACACTTCCCGTCATGGGAAGAATGGTGACCGGGAGCCTTGAAGGGATTGGGCTCGGCATAAGTTCCGTCTATGCTTTTAACACCTACGGGGCGATGGCTGGGTCGTTTCTCTCCGGGTTTATATTCATTCCCCAACTGGGGGTATGGGGCGCTATTACTATTGCTCTTTGCCTCAATGCCTTGGTGGCCGCGGTTATTTGGGTTACCCGGAACAAGAATGAAGTGGAAGCTCCGGTGGCAGAGGTGCTGGTGGCAAAATCGGCGCCGAAACCGAAAAAAGCAAAAGAACAGGCACGGCGCGATGCGGGAGCCATTTCCGCTTCTGCATATTCACGCGGCCGCGCCCTTATGCTTTTTGCCATGGCGGGGTTTTGCTCGATGGCATTCGAGGTCCTCTGGACCCGCGCTTTTTCGGTTTCCTTTAAATCAACCGTTTACCTTTTCAGTAATCTGCTCACGGTTTTCCTTTTAGGAATGGCGTTAGGCAGCTGGTTTTTCGGCAGGTATCTGGACAAGCTCAAGGATCCAATGTGGCTGTTCGGCCTGGCGGAGGTGGGCATCGGCCTGTTGGGCTTGGCCAGCATCGGCGTGTTGGCCAGATCGGTGGATATGGCAATGGCCTTGAGAGCCATGTTTGGCGAAATGACCCTCACCTCGGACGCCATCGTGATGTTTATCGTCATGGCAGTAGCGTTCAGTCTGCCGACATTCCTGATGGGGCTGGCTTATCCGCTTATCTGCCGTGTAACCACCAAGGATATGGGCGTCTTGGGGGAGAACATGGGCGGCGTGTATGCCGTTGGTACGGTGGGAGGCATTGTCGGCGCGGTTGCCGCCGGTTTTGGACTCATCCCCATGATCGGGCTTCAGAAAAGCATTATTGTGGTTTCGGGGGTCGCCATGGCGGCCGGGATC
>JAHFEJ010000043.1 GCA_023248535.1 Nitrospinales bacterium
TATGCTACAATTCTCAACGCGGCGGAAGAGGCCGCGCTTCAGTTGTAGCTCCCTCTCTCACCCCGGTATGCTACAATTACCGGAAAGCGTTTTTGGCAGGTACTCGGGTTGTAGCTCCCTCTCTCACCCCGGTATGCTACAATGCCGCTTCTTCCATTATGCACTCGCCATCGGTTGTAGCTCCCTCTCTCACCCCGGTATGCTACAATGGTTCATCGGCCAGAATGGTAACGGTGATGGTTGTAGCTCCCTCTCTCACCCCGGTATGCTACAATAATTGCACCTGCGCCACCACCATCGCGGTTGTTGTAGCTCCCTCTCTCACCCCGGTATGCTACAATCACCACCTGCGAAACCCGCGCCAACATTGATTGGCGCGGGTTTCGCGGGCAGGAATTTCCGGCTCAAAACAGCAATAATTGGTCTTTATTTACCTTTTTTTCCTGAAAACTGAGTGTACCAACCAGAAGCCTCATGCTTGCGAATTGTTTTTCACTGACCTGAAGGCAACGTACCGATCCGTCCGGCGGCAAGTTGCCGGACAACCTTTTTAAATGTTTATCCGCATCGTCAACGCCGTTC
This sequence comes from Nitrospinales bacterium, assembly GCA_023248535.1. Classification (GTDB taxonomy): domain Bacteria; phylum Nitrospinota_A; class UBA7883; order JACRGQ01; family JACRGQ01; genus JACRGQ01. The sequence continues at coordinate 583 of JAHFEJ010000043.1, forward strand.
ACCATGCGCGCATATACCGACCATTGGATCATGTCGTAGCCGTCCTGTATTAAAAACCGGCGGAACAGGACATAAATCCTGCGTTTTTCCTTGGTGGTAACCGGAAGGTCGAAAAATACGAGCAGTCGCATATACCGGCGCGTCTCCTGGCTCATTGTGCAGGGTTAAAAGGTTCGTCTCTGTCAAAGTTCATGCGGGGGAGCGCGAGCCGTTCGTGGGATTCATCTTGCAACACAATGGCGGAAAGGCCGGATACGGTTGCTTCCACGGCGGCCAACAGGGTGCAATGTCCATCGTTCCCCGAATGGCTGGAAAGCGTTATATCCCCATGCAATAGTGAAACAAGTTTGGGCTTGTCGGCCGGTTCCAGATCGTCATGGGGTTCTTCGGGAAAATGTGCCATGACCCCGGCGTCGACAAACGGTCGGTATGGTTCGATGAGGTCGTCGGCCAGATTGAATGCGTTTTGTTCGCTATGATGGAAAAGGCCAAACGCCGGCAAAAATCCGTACCCCACCAACGAACGTGCGAGCGCGCCGCGCACCACGGCGTAACCATAATTGAGGGCGGCATTGTAAAACCTTTGCTGGTTCCGGTTGAATTGGGGGCCGAATAAGCCGCGGAAATAAATCTGGGCGGCTTTTGCCTCGTTGTTATCCGGGTCGCCTGACCGAACGTTGCGGGCAAGTTGCTCAAGCTGCCGGGCTTCTTCCGCCTTGCCAGCCTGTGACAGGTTGGAGGCTTGGTTGGATATTTTAAATTGGACGATGCGTTGCCATAATCGCTTTCTGTCCGGCTGGGGCAACGCCAACTGGGCCGTCATTACCTTTAGCCCCCGGCTATGCGGCAGATAGGGGAGCAGCGCGCCGTTGGGAAGGTGTGAGGCGTTTACCGTAAGAACCGCAACGCCAGCCTCGGCGCAGGCTGAAAGTAAAGAGGAGGTGATGCTTATCTGCCCATGTTCCAGCACCAGCACATTGATATCTTCCAGCATTACCCGCGCCGTATTGCCACCTTGAGTTACCGATAATGCGCGGTCGTGCACCGTCAGTTCCGCGGGGTTTGCAATAACCACGCTGCGCCAGCCCATGCCCTACCTCATGGTTTCGCGTTTAAGGTTATGAATCTTTTGCCGGGTCTCCGGCTTCGCCTTATAAAGGTTCCCAAGTATGTCGACGTGGCATTTTTCAACCGCTAGGGCGGTTTTAATGCCATTGCCTTCCAGCTTACCGTTTTTTCCTGATTTTTGGTTGCGGTCATGTAACCATAAGTCAATGTTTGCGGTTGCCCTATTTAAGCCTGCGTAATATCCTTGCCTGACCTCATTTTTTAACCGGATTATTACATAATCGTTAGGATAGAGGGAGAAGATGAATTTATAACTATCGTCCATGACTGGCCATTCCTCCTCCATTTTGCCCTGCGTAGCCGCCCTGTTTGGAAGTTCGGGTCTGACCGCATCGGCCACATAAACCGGCACAGCATAAAATTTGCCCGCTTTGGTGAAAATATCGGCCCGCACCATATCGCCGTTATCGGCGAGGCCGTTCCGTATCTGTATCCCGCTTTTTTCGGGGGTTTTAAGTTTTACGCTCCGGATTTTTGGGGCGGTTTTCCCTTCGCCGCTGGGTTTGAATAGTGGCGGCTGACCGACGGCAAACGCTTTTGCCCCGGCGCATTTGTTAGTTTTGCTATCTTCTGCCTCGAACGGTTCCAGCCTTTCCCGCAGGGCATTTATCCACTCGAAGTTACGTGGATCCTCCGCACCTACGATATTTTTCAAATCCTTTAATTTAAGGTTTTCCACGGGGGTTTTAACGGAAGATTCCCCGGCTTTTGACAGCTTGCCGTCTTTAAAACAGTCTTTCGGCATTGAGCTTGTGGTTTCTTTATGTGCCTTGCCCAAGCTGCGGCGAGTGGGCATCCGCGATACCAGCACCGGGCGCACTCCGGAAATTACATCGGGGCCGTATCCTTCAATTCCGGCCAACTGTTGAGCCGGATTGTCGGATAGCCTTGCAAGCAGTTCCTCCCGGAAGTGTGGCCAGGGTTTTGGGAAGTCCGCCTCGGCTTGATGAATGGCCCGCATGTCAATAATTTCACCCGTCTCCGGGTCTGCATAATTCCCGCGCACCATTTCCAGTTCTCTGCGGCGCGAGTAATCGGACATCCGCTTGACAAGCCCCCTGCTTGCGGCGGCGATCACCGCGGCATCAAGCGCGTGGTGGCGGTCCCCCTCCTCACGCGATTTCAACAAACCCCAACGGGTGCGCAGCAACGCGACAAACCTGCCGGACAGCACAACGCAGCGTTCCCCGCCAAGCGAATCCGGATGCCATTGGAGGTTGGTTTCAACCATGTTTTTGAATTCACGGCAGATCCAGCGGGTGTCGTTAAGGTTGCGGTCGCGGAATTCGCCAGCCTCGTCTTTGCCGAAATTAACGCGCAGCAGACGGCCCTTTTTGGCCTGCCTTATGGATTTGTTTCCCTGAACCCAAGCGGCAAATCCGCGCCAACGCTCGCTTTCCGTCGCGCCATCCAAAAACTCATAAGGGGTAAGGTTGCGTTTATCCTGATTGCATTTTGTGTGGACGACAACCTTGTTGTTCATGCTGTCGTCAAATGAGCGCGAGTAGGGCAGGATGTGGTCGATCTGCGAGTAGCTGTCTGTGAACAGCCTGTTTACGTCCAGCGCTTGCTGGCAATAGGGGCATTGGTCAAGCTGTTCCTTGAACAGCCGCCATTTTTGAATGTCCGGCCCTTTTGGCGCGGAACCGAAAAGGTCTATAAAGCCGGTTACCGCCTTTTCTTTTTCTTCACGATACTTTTCTTGCTCCTTTTTAATCTCTTCACGCTCGTCAAAAGGTTTCGAGAGGTCGCGCGCAAGCTCTATATGTATCGCGGAAGGCGGGCCATATTCCGCCACAATGGCGTTTACGAGTTTTCGTGCCTGGTTCAGCGCGCGGTACACCACCGGGTTTCGGATGGAATCCTTGTCGGGCGCGGGCAGGTTTGATTTTCTTTCACCGTTTCCGGTTGGTTGATGGTGGTTATATCCGGCGGATTTTGCGGCCTCATCGTAACGCTGGCCTTTCTCCATGAACGGCAGAATTTTGACAAGGGCCTTTTGCGAAAGGTTTATGAATTTCTCGAATGATTCCTCTAGCGCGGCTTCGATGACATCAGGTTCTGCGCCCTTGCTTTTCAAGTATTCGCGGCTTTCGGAATCCTCTTTATAAACCGTCAGGGCATAGCCCAACGTGTCCAGCTTGTCCGCATTATGCTTGTCGCGCTCCCATTGCCGTTGCAATTCCGCGCTTTCGTAGGCCTTGCGAATGGTATGGAAGAATTTTGCCTCAAAAAACGCCGCGGATTCCGGGTCTTTGTCCGCGCCCTTCGATTTTTTTGTGTAGGAACACAGGTTGAACCGTTCTTGGGGCTCAAGCTTAAGTGCTTCACGCATTTGTTTGAAAGTCAGTTTTGCTTTCACAAATGGCAATTCAATCAGGTTGAAGCGTTCATTGTCGGTTAGCGCCCGGTATTGGCCGCCGCCGATAATTTTCAGGTTGTTGAGTTTTCCCAGCCAGACAAAACGCTCGGCGTGGTAACCGGCTTTGGGGGCGCGTTTTTCCCCTTTCTCGAATGTGCATAGACCGACCATGTCAACGAGGGCGGCGCCGGATAGTGGCGGGCGCCGCGCCAAAAGCAGGTTTTTTACCTCCGCCTGAAACTCCGGTTTGGCGAACGGATTTTGAAAGGATCGTTGGTGTTCAAACAATAAGTTCAACTCCATCACCAAGTCGTTCCTTGCGAAAGTGTGATTGTAACTCCCTCCCTTGTTGCGTTTTGCTTCACCAAAGGCAGTGTCTTTTACGGCAAGTTCCCCAACGCTGCGATAGTTTGCCAACAGCAAATGGTTTCCTTTGACACCCGAAAGCATTTTCCCAACTTTAGCGTCAGCTTTCGCTTCCGATTTGCGGTTTGATTGGAAGCCCCGATGTTTGACCAGATGGTAGAGCACGGCAGCCCATTCTTTTTGATCCAGCAAACGGTCAAGGCCGGTTGCGCGCAAATCCCACGGTGAAACGCCGGGCGTTACAAATGCTTCCGGAGTGGCCTTGGTGATTAAACCAAGCCGCTTCATCAACCTCGCAAGCCGCAATAAACGAAAGGCGCGTCTGCGTATTCTGCGGCGGGTGAGCCTTGATTCGCGCCTGATCTTGTTGAGGGATTCGCCGTCGGCGGTTTCGGCTTTCTCAAAAGTGCGGACATGCAGGCCGAGTATCCGTTTTTCATATGGCAAAAGGAGCGCGGCGCCGGCCGATGCCATTCCAATGTCCAGGCCTAATATGTAAATGAGGTTTTTTGTTTGCATGAAACTATCCTTCCATATAATATGGCGGTGGTTGTTGCATACCGGGGTGAGATCCGTTGCTACAATAAGGGCTTCGCCTTCGGGCGTTGTCCACGAAACCGTCCCGGTGTCTTCCAAGGCACCGGGTCTTTTTTACCAATGCGCCCACGATTTTTTTATTCCTCCCGCTCCAATTAGAACCTATACGAAAAATATTATCAAATGTTGTTCATGCACTCAAGCGGCCAGCGATGGGTCAAGCGTGGGTGGCGGAATTGGAAGGAATGGCGCATGTGGCCGTTTTGGATGATCTGGAGTTATTGGGGTTTCTTGAATGATTTGAAAGAATTGCACGAAGCGGGAGGCAAGCCGAACAAGGATGGGCATTCCCCCGCGATACCGCCCGTAAAAGATTTTACTTGTTATTTCAAAAATATCTGGTATCCTCATACAAGTTTTAATGTTTTGCCAGATTTTGGCTGCTTGCTGATGACGTTAACCCGCCTCAGTCGTTGACTTCCAGAATTCGGCACCCCGGCACATCCGAATTAACGGGTGATATGCCACAGACTTTTTTGTAAAGGACCCAGTAGATGAATATTTTCGTAGGCAACCTCCCTTTCAGCGCAACTGAAGCAGACCTTCGCGGCCTTTTTGAGGCTCACGGCACCGTGACCTCCGCCCGCGTCATCACCGACCGCGAAACCGGCCGCAGCCGCGGTTTTGGCTTTGTTGAAATGGAAGACGCAGACGCCACCACCGCCATCGAGGCGCTGAACGGCAAAGACCTCAAAGGCCGCCCGATGAAGGTGAACCAGGCCGAAGAACGCAAGGAACGGGCACCCCGCCGCTCCTGGTAATACCGACAACCTATTCAGGCCCGCCCCGGGTTAACGGGGCGGCGCCTTCTTTTTCCAAACGATTTCTTTTTATTTAGGAACAATTGCATGACCATTGCATCTTTTGACCACCTGGGGTTGGTGGAGCCCCTCCGCCGCGCACTGCGCGACGCGAAATACGAGACCCCCACTCCGATTCAGGCGCAATCCATACCGCACCTGCTGTCGGGGCGCGACCTACTGGGCTGTGCGCAAACGGGCACCGGCAAAACCGCGGCATTCGCGTTGCCGATGCTTCAACTGATCTCGGAAGCCAAACTGCCGCTCCGGCGCAACGCGCCGAGGGCCTTGATATTGGCTCCCACGCGCGAACTGGCCAACCAGATCGGCGACAGTTTCCGCATCTACGGGCGCCATCTGCGCGTCAGCCATACCGTGGCGTTCGGCGGCGTCAGCATCGTCCACCAGATACGGGCCATGTCCCGCGGTGTTGACGTCCTCATCGCCACGCCGGGCCGCTTGCTTGACCTGATGAACCAACGGCACGTTTTTCTCGACAAACTGGAAATCTTCGTCCTGGATGAAGCCGACCGGATGCTCGACATGGGCTTCATTCCCGATGTTAAGCGGATTATTGCGGCGCTGCCCCAAAAGCGGCAGACGCTGTTTTTCTCCGCCACCATGCCGGATACCGTGAAGGGCCTGGCCAATAGCCTCCTGCGGAACCCCGTGCCGGTGACGGTAAGTCCCGTTTCATCCACCGCCGAAAAGGTGGAACAAAAAGTCCTTTTCGTGGACCGGGACAACAAGGAAACACTGCTCCTTTCGCTTATGAAGGATGTCAGCATCAGCCGCGCGCTGATCTTCACCCGCACCAAACACAAAGCCAACCGCGTTGCGGAAAAGCTGAACAAGCACAACGTTATCGCCGAGGCGATCCACGGCAACAAATCGCAGGGTGCCCGCATGCTCGCGCTGAAGAATTTCAGCGCAGGCCGCGCCCGCGTTTTGGTGGCCACCGACATCGCTTCGCGCGGCATCGACATCAAGGGGGTGACGCATGTCATCAACTTTGAAATGCCGATGGAGCCGGAAGCCTACGTGCACCGTATCGGGCGCACCGCCCGCGCCGGAGCCGCCGGTATCGCCATCTCGATGTGCGACGGGGAGGAACGCTCCATCCTGCGCGCCATTGAGCGGATCATCAAGGTCACCATCCCGGTGGACGCGGAACATCCGTTCCACGCGGCGCATCTGGCCCACGGTCCGGCCCGCGCCGGCGGCGGTCCGCGCCGTTTCAACAACCAGGGGGGACGCCCGTTCCGCCCATCGCGGCCGCAGGGGAACCGTTCCTACGCCAGCCGCTAACCATTAGACCTTTGGGCGGGATGCCCGTGGCGAAATGCCGCGGCTCCCGCCTTTTTTTTGCCCCGCCAGCCTCCGCCCGATTGGTATATAATCGCGCCGAATGAAATATCAAGGTTCTTTTTCAACCAAGAGGTTATGCATGACAAACCGGGTGTTTTCAATTGCCGCGATTCTTTGCGCTGCCACCGCCCTTGTTATTTCCGCCCCCGCAAGGGCCCAAGACAAAATTATCGAAGGATTCAACTCGCCTGAAAGCGTGGCGCGTGATGGCAAATACCTATATGTATCCAACCTCGGGGTAAAGCTGGAGCCGAGCGCAAAAGACGGTGACGGTTATATTTCAAAACTTGATATCCAAGGCAATGTCGTCAAAAAAGATTTCATAACCGGCCTCGACGGACCCAAAGGCCTTGCCGTGCTGGGGAATGTCCTGTATGTATCCGATATCGACCATCTGCTGGGATTTGATTTGAAGAGCGGCGAAAAAGTATTCGACCTCGATTTCAGCGCGGAAAAGACGGCGTATCTGAACGACCTCGCCGTGGAAGACAACCACCATCTTTTTATTTCCGCAACGGACATCAACAAGATATTCCAAGTGGACGTTAAAGCGAAAACGTATGTCGATATCGGTGTCGCTGTTTCCGGTCCCAATGGACTTTGGTACGAGGCGAAGGGCAAACAACTCTACGTTGTTGGATTCGCCAGTCAGGATGGCAAGGCATCCGGCGAAGTTGGGGTGGTGGATTTTTTACGGCAGCCTGCCGAGTATAAAAAAATAATTGACCGGCCAGGTTATTACGACGGCATTCAGCCGATGGCTGACGGGGTTTTTCTCGTTTCAGATTGGGTGGCGTTCGAGCCGGAGCGGGGGGTGCTTCTCCGCGTTAATGTGAAAAGCAGAACATTTGATGTTATTCCGGGCGCTTACGGCGGCCCGGCCGATTTTCTGTATGTCCACGATAAGGCGGGACTCTATCCCCGCCTGCTATACCTTCCCCGGATGATCGACGGCAAGCTGGAGATACGGACTCTCCAGTAATTGGGCGGCGTTCCCCCAAGGAATCGTCCGGCTGCTCTTTATAGCGGACTTGCGGTAGCCGCGCAATTTACCTATAGTTCACTTATGAATGTATTGGCCGGAGCGGTGGTGCGCGGGAAATCCGTTTAGGTATGTCCGTTGATCTGACTCCCCAGATCGCGAAAATATCCCTATTTGAAGGGCTTGATCCCGGTCAAGTGCTCGCCGCCCTCCGGGAGGTTAACACCGCCGATTATAAGGCCGGTGATTATATTTGCCGCCGGGGCGAATACGAAGAAACATGCAGCATCATCCTCGGGGGGGCCGCCGCGGTTTTGATTCCCGATACGGGCGGGGCGAAGCCGAAACGGATTCCCGTCAACCCAGGAGAAATCTTCGGCGAAATCGCCGCCATGTCGGGCACGCCGCGCACGGCCGATGTCATCGCCGAGACCGATGTGAAACTGTTGCGCATTTCGCGCGACGACATCTTCAATATCATCGACAGATTCCGCGTGGTCAAGGAACGCCTTGACGCGATATATCTCCAGCGCGCGCTCAGCAACCATCTTTCCAGAGTGCCGATATTCGCATCCCTCTCGGAGGAGATGATCGAAAAAATAAGGGGCGCGGCGATACTGCAAACGTTCCGTCAAAACGAGGCCATTTTTAATGAAGGAGATGACGTTGACGCTTTTTACCTGATCCGGTACGGCTTTGTGAAGGTTTCCCGGCGCGACGCCAGGATGGGGGAGCGGGTGCTTGCCTACCTGAATGAAGGGAGCTATTTTGGCGAGATGGCGTTGATTGAAAAAGGGCGCCGGACCGCCTCGATATCAGCCCTTAACCGCGCCGAAGTCATCAAAATCGCAAAGGCCGATTTTGACCATATCCTTGAAATAAACGAACCGCTGCGGGCGGCTTTTGAAATGATAATACGGAAGCGGCGCGAGCGTAACGAACAGATCGACGCCAGCGGCGTCATGGCCCGCAAACTTTCCGCCATGACCGAAGGGGGGCTGATCCAGTCCAAGGCGCTCCTTCTTATGGATCTTACCAAATGCGTGCAGTGCGACAGCTGCGTGAAGGCGTGCGCCGCGTTGCACGGCGGGGATTCGCGCCTGATCCGGAAAGGGATGAAGCTCAACGATTACATACTGCTCCCCACCTCGTGCCGGAACTGTTCCGATCCGGTCTGCATGTCGAGTTGTCCCACCGGCGCCATTAAGAGGAATCTTCAGGGGGAGATTTACCACGAAGACTATTGCATCGGTTGCGGCAGTTGTGCGCGGCTTTGCCCGCACGGGAACATCGCCGTGGTTGTCCTCCGGGCGGATGAACACCGGCGGTCAGGCCCGTGGCAGCATCTTTTTGGTCCGCTGGGCCGGTTTAACCGCAATAAAGCGGCGGCCAAACCTTCCGGTGAAGCGTTCAGCCTGGACGAGTTGCCGCGCGTCAGGAAACGGGCCGTGAAGTGCGATCTTTGCAAGGAGTATGAGTTCATGGGATGCGTGTATAACTGTCCCACCGGCGCGGCGCGGCATGTGAACCCGGTCGAGTATTTCCTCGATTTCAAGGCGATCACATGAGGCCGGTGAAGGGTGCGGAGCGGCGCGATGGAAAATGAATTCCTAAAACATAAGATCGACCTTCAGATACTGCGGGGACGGTGGCCTCTCGTCTTTACGGTGGCTGCCGTGCTTTTGCTGGGGTGGTATTGGGCATATGCCGGCAGGGCGTTGCCGCATGGCGGCACGTTTTCCGGCATGGCATTTGGCATTCTGGCGTTTCTTCTCATGATTTTCCTGATGGCGTACAAGGCGCGAAAACACATCTATCACCTCAATCTTGGCCCCACAAGCTCCTGGCTTACTGCCCATGTCTATCTGGCCGTGATAGCCGGGGCGCTGGTCTTGATGCATATCGGTTTTCATCTGTCAGGCGCTTTTGGCGCCGTTTTATTCGCCCTTTTTGCCCTCACGATGGGAAGCGGGGTGGCAGGCTCCCTCATTTTCAAAATTACGCCGATTTCCCTCATGAAAGACGGCCGCGAGATGATGACGCGGGATATTCTGCTGGAGAAAATCGCAAAATGCCTCCACGATGCCGATCACGATTTGCAAGGGGCCTCGGAGCGGTTTATGCAACTGTATCGCGGGGAGATACGGCCCTTTCTCGAATTGCGGCGGATTCCGTGGAGCTATCTGTTCAAGGAGGAACGGTCGTTGATACGGCAACGGCGGCGCGAGCTGGAGGCCCTGTCTCCACAGGTTTCCAACGATGAAAAATATCATCTCCGGCTGTTGCAGAACGTGGTGGTGGAAAAAGAACGTTTCGTCATGCGTCTGGTAAAAGTTGAACTCTTCGATTTTTGGCTCTGGTTCCATCTGCCGGCGTCATTCGTTGTTTTTGCCATGGTTCTGTTTCATGTATTTATGGTGTGGTATTACTGATGGGCCGCAATGGGAACCGCTTTGCCGCGTCTATAGGCCTCGCGCTGCTCACGTTGGGGTTGTTGGTGTTCGCAAAAAGCGGCGATGTCCGCAGGCTCATGGGCGGGGGGCTTTCGCTCAAACATCAGGCATTGGCGTCTGACTGCATGGTGTGCCACACCCCGTGGCGCGATGTGCGCGATGACAAATGCATGAAGTGCCATGACCGGCTGCCCCCGCATCTTGCCCCCGCGGCGGCGGAGGACAAGCAAAAGATGATGGCTGGGGCGAGGTGCATGGCTTGCCATATCGAGCACAAAGGGCCGGACATCCGCGTTTCTTTTCCCGGTTCCATGTTGTGCAACTCCTGCCATGATTTTTCAGCCCACCCGGAAATCAAGAAGCGCCCCATCATGAAAAAGCCGGAGCCGAACAGGGCCTTTCCCCACAGCATCCATAAAGAACGCGCTCCCGGCATGAAAATGGAAAACTGCGGCGATTGCCACATCGATGCGGACGGAAAGGGGATGTTGGGATACAATACGGCGCAGCTTAACGCCGCCAGTTGCCGCCCGTGCCACTATGGAAATGCCGAGTTAAGCGAAAGCGCCGCGCCGGTTCACTACGTTAACAAAGCGGCTTTCAGGCACGCCCGGCACCGTGATTTCGATTGCATGCGGTGCCACAAGGATATTCTGAAAATACCCGAACTGAGCGGGGAAAACCTCCCCTCGGTGGAGAAGTGCATGGATTGCCACGACACCCAAACGGGAACCACCTGTATCAAATGCCACGGCTTCCATATTGTCGGCATGAAGAAAAAAGGGTAAGCCTCAACCGCTTGGCTGATTCCTGTTAAGGATGGCTGGTAACGCAACATGCCCACGCGCGGGCATGTTGCGAATTGGCGGTTGAGACGGAGTGTTCGCTACTTCGGCAGATTCTTCAACTGCGGGAACAAGATGACCTCGCGGATGGAATCCTGCCCGGTCAGCAGCATGGTAAGCCGGTCGATGCCGATCCCTTCGCCGCCGGTGGGGGGCATCCCGTATTCCAGCGCCGTCACGTAATCTTCATCCATCGACTGAGCCTCCTGGTCGCCGCTTTCCTTCATCGCCACTTGGCTCATGAAGCGCTTGTGCTGGTCTTCCGCGTCGTTCAGCTCGGTGTATGCGTTGGCGATCTCCTTGCACCCGATGTAGAACTCGAAGCGCTCGGTCAGCGCCGGATCGTCGTCTTTGCTTTTCGCCAGCGGGGAAAGCGCCACCGGGTAATCATAGATGAACGTCGGCTGCACCAGTTTCGGTTCCACCGCCACCTCAAAAAGCTTTTCCAGCACCTTCGCCCCTTTGTCGGCCTTCTCGGTATGTACTCCTTGGGCGCGCAGCCACTCTTTCCCTTTTTCCCAATCATGGATGACATCCACCGGCACCCCGCCGATCTTCTCTATGGCCTCATAGAAGGGGAAACGCGCATATTTGCCCGAAAGCTCGATGTCATGCCCCATCCACTTGAGCGATGTACTGCCGGCCACTTCCAGCGCGAGCTTGTTCAGCAGATCCTCGGTGAGGTCCATCAGGTCGTGGTAATCGGCGTATGCCATATAGAATTCCAGCATGGTGAATTCGGGGTTGTGCATGGTGGAGATGCCTTCGTTGCGGAAGTTCCGGTTGATCTCGTACACCCGGTCGTAGCCGCCCACGATGAGCCGCTTCAGGTACAGCTCTGGCGCCACGCGCAGGAAAAGTTTCATGTCCAGTGCGTTGTGGTGCGTTTCAAAAGGACGGGCGTTGGCCCCGCCCGGTATCGCCTGCATCATCGGGGTTTCCACTTCAAGGAATCCGCGCTCGTCGAGGTAACGGCGGATGGCGCTGATGGTCTTTGCCCGTTTGACAAATATCTCCTTCACCTCTTCGTTGGAGATGAGGTCGACGTACCGCTGGCGGTAGCGGGTTTCCACGTTGGTGAGGCCGTGCCATTTTTCCGGCAACGGTTGCAGGCTTTTGGCCAGCAGGGTGATCTTCTCCGCCTTGATGCTCAACTCGTTGGTGCGGGTGTAAAACACCGTTCCTTCCACGGCGGCGATATCGCCGATGTCGAATTTTTTAAAGGTTTCCAGTCCCGCCTCGCCAAGGCCGTTTTTCCCGGCCATTATCTGGATTTTCGCGGTACCGTCGCGCAGATCGGCGAAAATGGTTTTCCCCATATCGCGTATGGTCATCAGCCGTCCGGCCACCGAGGTGCGGAAGGGGACGGACTCCAGTTCTTCTTTTGTTTTGCTTTCGCAGGCGGCGCGCACTTGTCCAATGCGGTGCAGTGGTTTATAGCGGTTCACATACGGCGTGGGACCATTTTTACGCATTTCGGCCAGCTTATCCCGCCGTATCTTTACCTGCTCGCTATCCTCAACCATTCATGTTTCTCCATAATAATCCGATATGTAGATGCCGGGTTCCAAGTATATCGTATTTTGAACCTTGAGCCGGAGGGGAAAACTTGACCCCCGGCGGGCGATTACCGTACACTGGTGCTAAGGGTTGTAAGGAGATTGTGCGATGCAATCGGTAGGTCTTCAGACAGTTTTGCAGATGAGCAACGTCGGGGAACGTGTAGCCCAAAATGCCCTTACCCATGGTGCGGTTGTTTCCGAGCAGTTCAAAGACATCATTGAAAAGCAGAACGATTTGAAAAAGACCGAGGTGCAGGAAACCGTGAAAACGGATACCGTGCAGATACACCCGGATGATGAACGCGGCCGCCATCAGCGGCAGCAGGATGAGCGGGAGCACCAGGCCGCGGAACAGGCCAGAACGAAAGAGGAACATGCCCAACAAGCAGCTCCGGCCAAGCCGTTGCCTGTGGACGTCTCCCCACAAGGGCGTCTGCTCAACATCAAGGTTTAACATCCCCTCTTCGCGGCGGGGCGGATGAACTGGATACTTTTCCAGCTTGTCTTCGATATTATCCTTTTTGCCTTTATCATCTATGCAATCATGCTTGTCGCGCGGCAGAAGCAATCCACGCCGGACGAATTGCGTAAACTGTTGGGCGAATTCAACAAGGCGGTGGAACGCGGCGAGGCGGTCGCCCGTGAACTTGATCGCCAGATACAGGCGCGGCGCGCCATGCTGGGGGGGGATGTTCCCGGCCAGGGAAAAGGTTCGGCTCCGGAGGGGTACACTTCCGCCGCGGGCGAGAGTAAAATAGCCGAGGGCAAACGCAAAGTTGCGGCGTTGCGCAAACATGGATTGGCGGCTGAGGAAATAAGCCGCCGGCTGGCGCTCCCCCTTGCGGAGGTGGAACTCATTATGGCGATGCTTGAAGGCGGCGAATGATACCCCCCTTGGACAATCTTCCGTCCATCCTGAAGGCGCTGGTTCAGCCCCGCGGTGCGGGGTTTGAATCGCGCTTCACGCAGGGCGAAACGCTGCAAGGGTATGTCGTGAAAAATCTTTCGCCAACCGCCGCCGTCGTCCGCATGCGGGGGCTTGAGATGGCCGCGAACACCCCAAAACCGCTTGCCGAGGGGCAGCGGATCATAGTGAGAGTGGAGCAACTCAAGCCGCAGTTTATCGTTTCGCTTCTGCCGTTCGATACCCCCTTGAAGGAAAAGACCGCCGCGTTGCTGCGGATGTATCTTCCTTCCGCGGCGCTGGCCGGCGCTACGCTGGAAGAGCTGATGGCGTTGATAAAAGATATGCCCCCCGCGGCGTGGCGCGGCACCGGCCTGGAAAAGATGCTTGATACCATTGCCAAATCGGCAAAAAAACCCGAGGCGGATAAAAACATTTTCCAGCTTATGGGGCTGTTCCATGAAGGCGAAGTGGCGCGCGGGCAAAAAGGGGAGAACCTGAAAAAATCGCTGATGCTGGCCCAGATAAACCTTGAAAAGCTGGTGGAGAAACATCCGGAGCAATACCGCGCGGCGCTCAAGAAAGTGAACGACGCGCTGGGGAATATCGAACTGCGGCAGCTTATCAACAGCGAGGATTGCAAAGAGGTTAAAAGCTGGCAGTTTCCCTATTGGAACGGCGGACAACTGGATACCGCGCGCCTGTATGTGGAGCGGGACGAGCAGGGGAACAAGCGCTCCAAGAACGAGGAAACGGTGCGCTTGACCATTCTGTTGCAAATGAGCCGCCTGGGGGAATTGCGCGTGGAATTGCTGGTGTTCAAGGGGCGCATCGAGGGCACTATTTATTCGCAGTCCGATGGCGCGGTGATGGAGATGGAAAAACATCTGCATGAAGTGGAAAAAATCCTCGGCGACGCCGGGTTCATCGCCAATATGAATGCCGAAAAAGCCAGCCTGGAGTTCATTACCCGGCAGATAGAGCCTGACAACGCGGTTCCCCTGAAGGGGCTTTTGGATTTGAAGGCGTGACCATGAAAAAAGAAAAGCCGAAAAAAGCGGTCGCACTCAAGTACGAAAAAGAGAAAGACCGCGCGCCGCGGGTCACAGCCAAAGGGCGCGGCGACATCGCCAAACGGATACTGGAGATCGCCAAAGAGCACAACATTCCGATACGGGAAGACGCCGACCTGGTAGAAGTGCTTTCAAAGCTCGATCTGGAAGAGGAGATACCGGCTGACCTCTACCGCGTTATAGCCGAGGTGCTTTCCTTCATCTACCGCATTAATTCCGGCAACAGCCTGGCCAAGCCGTAAGCCGTTTTTCCGCCGCTCCACGGTCAATGCCAACGTATCAGCGGAAATAAAAAAGGGAGCCGTTGGGAGGCTCCCCGGTCAGCCGCAAAAGAAAAGGGGGTTACTTTTTCGCGTCGATCACGCCCTGGATTTCGCCCTTGCTCCGGACGCCAACAACCTGTTCCTGCACCTTGCCATCCTTGAAAAAGAGCAGGGTGGGGATGCCGCGGATGCCGTACTTGGTGGCGGTTTTGGGGTTTTCATCCACATTGAGCTTGCCCACGGTCACGGAGCCTTTGTTTTCCTCCGCGAGTTGTTCAACTATCGGGGCGAGCATCCGGCAGGGAGCGCACCACTCGGCCCAAAAATCGACGATAACGAGGGTGGACGACTTTTCAACCTTTTCGCCAAAATTGGCGTCGGTGAATTGATCAACGGAACCAGCCATGTAAAACCTCCTTGGATTGCTTCAGGCTATTGTCATTGTATTGGCACAGCAAGTCTAAACCGCACAGCGGGATTTATCAATAGTAGAGATACAAACGGAGAAAAGGATTCAGCCTTGGTCAGAGCTTGTCAAAATTTCCCATACGCAGCGCGTCCAGCACCGCCGATACGTCCTTGCCGCTGTTGATGGCCGCCAGCGCTTTCTGCTGGCCGGCCGTATCGCCGTAAAAAATAGCGCCGGTGATCCGGCCGTTTTTCAGCGCCAGCTTCCGGTAGGTAGTGCCGGTTTCCAGCACAATTGATTCCCCCTTGCCCTCCGCGTCGATGTCGCCGGCGGCGGTGAGGCTGACCCCGGCCACTTTGAGGGTATTGCTGATGACGGTGCCCGCGTAGCGTTCTTTGCCCCCGGCCATATTGGTACCGGCGATTTCCCCCTGCTTTTCAGCGGCGGGCCAGATGCCGTACGAAACGCCGAAATACTCTATCGGGTCGCCAGCGGCGTAAATGTTCGGGATGCCGGTTTCCATCCGGTCATTCACGACGATCCCCTTGTTGAGGGTGATGCCGGGATGCCGGATCGCCGACTGGTAGGGGGTGGCGCTGATGGCGGAGGCGGTCATGGCCAGCGTGGTTTCCGGCCGTATCCCGGCGGAGATCAGCGCCATGCCGCAGGGAATGCTTGTGCCGTCTTCAAGTTTGATGCCCGACACGGCATCCCCGCCGGTGATTTCTTTGGTTTTTGCGCCAAGGTAAAAGCGGAATCCCATCGACTCCAGGCGCCGTTGCAATACCGCCGCGCCGGCCACGTCCATCTGCCGCGGCAACAGGCGGGGGAAGAACTCCACCACGCTCACCGTGCAACCGGCCTTGATGAGATTGCTCCCCGCTTCCAGCCCCAGCAGGCCGCCGCCGATGATGGTCACCTCGCGGTGTGCCTTGGCGTATTCCACGATCCGTATCGCGTCTTCCATGGTGCGAAGCGAAAAAACCCCCCGAAGCTGCACGCCGGGGATCGGCGGGATAAATGGCGTGGCGCCGGTGGCAAGCAGCAATTTGCCGTACGCGAGTTCTTCGCCTCCCTCAAGGGTTACCGTTTTGAGTCCCGGGTTGATTCTTACCGCTTTGACGCCGGTGCGCAGCGAAATTCCCTGTTCGGCGTACCACTCCGGTTTTTTGAGGTAGAGCTGCTCCGGCTTGAGGTTTCCGGCGAGGAAGTCTATCAACCGTATCCGGCTGTAAAACGGGTAGGGTTCGGTGGTTGCAATGGTAAGCGCGCCGTATTGATCTAGTTTCCGTATCGCCTTGGCCGCGGTGGTGCCGGCCACGCCGCTCCCAATAATGAGATAATTCATTACAGCATTCTACTCTGCGCACAATGGGGATTCAAATGAAGAACTTTTGTCCGTTCCCTTTGCCATTCCTTTTCCTATGGTATAATCAGGCCTGAAATAACCGGATGAATGAGAACGTTTGAATACCACCTGTTTCCAGTTGTTGGCCGTTTATGCGCCCGGCGCCCTTTTTTCGCCACGGGAGGCCGCTAATTAGCCCCAGGAACCATATCACCGTTGGCGAGGCCACTGAACGCCCCACCATCGAGATCGCCCATGTTGCGCACTTCCGCGAAATCTGCGGGGTCAACGATAACCATTTGCGCAGCATCGAAAAACTCTTCGGCATCACCATCGTGGCCCGCAACGATTCCATCTTTATCACCGGGGCCCCGGCCGAGGCGCAGCGGGCGGCCGACCTGTTGGGGCAACTTAACGGATTGGTGGAGCGGGGAACGGAAGTCGGCAATGAAGACCTTGCATATATCGCCCGGTATTTTCATGAAAACCGGGGGGTGGTTTCGGTGGCGGAGATATTTTCCGGCGAAGTCCGTATTCAGACCGCCCGCAAGGCCGTGATTCCGCGTACTTTGGCGCAGAGGAGCTATATTCACTCGCTCACCCACACCGATGTGGTGGTTGGGGTGGGGCCGGCGGGCACCGGCAAGACCTATTTGGCGATGGCGGTGGCGGTTTCAGAACTGCTTAAGAAGAAAATCAGCCGCATTGTTCTCACCCGCCCGGCCGTGGAGGCGGGGGAAAGCCTCGGTTTCCTTCCCGGCGACCTCAACGAAAAGATCACCCCCTACCTGCGGCCTCTTTACGACGCGATGTACGAACTGCTGGGGCCGGACAAACTGGCCGCCATGATGGAACACGGCCAGATAGAGGTGGCCCCGCTGGCGTATATGCGGGGACGCACGCTTAACGATTCTTTTATTATCCTTGATGAGGCGCAGAACTGCACCTCGGAGCAGATGAAGATGTTCCTGACGCGGCTGGGCACCAACAGCAAGGCCGCTATAACCGGCGACGTAACCCAGATCGACCTGCCGCGCGGCAGGATCAGCGGATTGGTACAGGCGGAGAAGGTGCTCGCCGGCATCGAAGGAATCGACATTGTCTATTTCAGCAAGCGGGATGTGGTGCGCCACTCGCTGGTGCAGAAAATCATCGGGGCTTATGAAATACACGAGGCGGTGAGCGAGCGGGAGAAGGACGATCATGCCGGAGGATAACGGCGTACCGAATTCCGTCCAACCCCCAACGCGCCCCCCCGCCAATAAAAGGGTTGAGGAGCTGAAAAAGGTCTTTCAGGGACGCGGCCGGTTGGTGGAAAACCTGTGGGATGGATTGTCCGATTATTTCGCCGACGATAAACGCTTCCACACCGCCCTGCTGCTGGCGCTGTTTTGCACGGCGTTGGCCATTTTCATAAAGCCGAACCGGGTGGCCACCGAAGACTACCACGAAGGGGAAATCGCCCGGCGCAACATATATGCGCCGCGGGATCAGGTGATCGACGATTTCGCCGGTACCGAGATCCGCCGCACGCGGGCACAGGAAGCGGTACACGATGTATATATGCTGGATGCCGCGCCTCTCAAGGCCGTGGCGGGGCGTATTCACAACGCCTTTGACGCGATAAAGCAGGGCTATCTGAAGAACATGCCCCAGCCGTACAGGGCTGTGATGAAGGAGATCGACGAACGGGAGGCGATGGATGTCACTCCCTTAAGCGCCGAGGCCGCCGCCCGCCGCGCCGCGAACCACGAGGCGTTGCGGCAGTTCGAGGCTTCGCCCCGGTTTGCGGCGCTGGAGCGGCAGTTCCGCGATACCCTGGGGCTTGAGATACTTTCTCCCGAAACGCTCGCCACCTTGCGCGCCAACCATTACCGCCCGCTGATCGCGGAGTGGCTGGTAACCGTCCTTACCGAGGCAATGCAGGGGGGTATCGTGCCGCAGAAGGACCTCATGCCGCCTACCGCAAAAGCGGGGATCGACACGGTGGATGTCGAAACCGGGACGCGGCTGGGAAAGGTGGATTACCACGATGTGATGGATCTGAAGGGGGCGCGGGCGTTTGTGCGGCGGCGGCTGGGCGAAATGATGTCGGTCCAAACGCTTTCCATGCAACGCGCCGTGGAGGAGATGTCGGCCGGCTTTTTGGGGCCGAACATGGCATACAACCGCATGATGACGATGAACACGCGCAAGAAGGCGGTCGACGCGGTTGCGCCGGTGCAGTACCGCGTTCAAAAGGGGGAACTGCTTATCCGTGAAGGGGAGCGTGTAACGCCCGATCACCTTATCAAGATCGCGGGCCTCAAGCAGGGGCTTGTGGCGGGGGGAAGCGCGCAGGCCGTGGCCGCCTCCGCCGCGTTCCTGATACTGATCATCGCCGCCACTGCGTTTTACATGAAAAATTACATGGGGGAGTTCGCCTCCCGGCGCTCCAATGTTGTGTTGCTGGGTCTTTTTTTCGTGGCGCAGGCGCTGCTGCTCCAGGTTTTTCACACGCTGGCGGGGGTTTTTTCCGCCCACAATCCAGATATCGCGCTCGACACGTACCTTTACGCCGCGCCATTCGCCTTCATTCCGCTGATGGGGGCCATCTTTTTCACGCGCGAGGTGGCGATGATACTGGTGATACTCGTCTCACTTTCCGCCGGCATTTTATTCAAGCCGGCGCCGGATTTCATCTTCTTTTCGTTTTTCACCGGCCTGGTGGCGGTGTTCCATGTGGGGCACATCAAGCGGCGTTCGGATGTCTGGAAAGCCGGGGTGCGGCTCGTTGCCGCCGCAATCGGTTCCATCGCGGTGTTGGAAATGGCCGATGGCGCGTTTTTCACCGCCGAATGCCTTAATAACATGCTGTTCGCCATTCTGGGCGGCGTGTTTGTGGTGGCGCTCACGCTGGCGGTGCCGCCGCTCATCGAAGGCGTCTTCCCGGTGGTTTCGGATATCAAGCTGCTTGAATTGCAGGACCTTAACCACCCCCTGCTGGCGCGGATGGCCATGGTGGCCCCCGGCACCTACCACCACAGCATCGTGGTGGGCAATCTGGCCGAAGACGCCGCCGAGGTCATTGGGGCGAACCCGCTGCTGGCGCGCGTGGGATCCTATTTCCATGACATCGGAAAGATGCATAAACCCGAATATTTTATCGAAAACCAGCGCGACGGGGTGAACCGCCACGATAACATCACCCCTTACATGAGCGTGCTGATCATCACCTCCCACGTCACCAAGGGGCTGGAGTGGGCGCGCGAGTACCGGCTCATCCCCCAGATACAGGATATGATCGCAGAACATCATGGCACACAGGTGATCCAGTACTTCTATCACCGCGCGCAGGAACAGGAAGGGGCGGCCCTCAGCGATCAAAACTTCCGCTATCCCGGCCGCAAGCCCCAAAGCCGCGAGAGCGCCATCGTGGCCCTGGCCGACGCCGTGGAGGCCGCGTCGCGTACGCTGAAAAACCCCACCTCCTCGCGTTTGCGCGCCCTCGTTTCAAAAATAATCAACGACAAGTTTGTCAGCGGCCAGCTTGACGAATCGCACCTTACGTTGCACGATCTCAATAAAATTGGCGATAGCTTTGTGCGCATCCTCCACGGTATATTCCACTACAGGATAGAATATCCGGGGGAAAAAGATGAAGACAGCGCTGACGATGACCGCAAGGCCGGGGGTGAGGGGCCCGAATCTAAGCCGCCTCCGGAAAAGGCTGGCCCCAATCTTCGCCGCATTGGCTGAGCCGGAAGGGGAACTCTCCGTCCTTTTCACGGGCGATGCCGAAATGAAGCGTCTTAACCGGCGCTTCCGCGGCAAAAACAAAACCACCGACGTGCTCTCGTTTCCGGCGGGCGACGCCCCCGGCCCGGCCATGCTGGGGGATGTGGTGGTATCGGTTCCCGTGGCGCGGCGGCAGGCGCGGCAGACGGGGTGGTCGCTTGAAAAAGAATGTTTTTTTCTGCTGCTGCATGGCATCCTGCATCTGCTGGGGCACGATCACGAGCGGAGCGCGAAAGAGGCCCGCGCGATGGCCGATCTGCAGCACAAGCTGATGAACCTCGGCTACAAGCGGGGGAACAAACGGCAATGAACGGATTGTATCATTTCTGTCATGCCGGGCTTGCCCCGGCACCCAGAGGTTTGTCCTTAAAGCTTTCTGGATTCCCGCTGAAAAATGTTTTGGTTGGCGGGTACATGCTCTCAGCATGTACATTGGCTCGTGAGAGCCAACGGTTTTTTGTTTGATTTTGGGGAGAACGCAATGGATACATTATGGGCGCCGTGGCGGATGCAATATATTCTCGATCCCAATAAAAAGGCCGGTGGCTGCGTCTTCTGCGTTGATGCAAAGACCGATAACGATAAGGAGCGCCTCATCCTGCATCGCGGCACGCTCTGCTTCATCATCCTCAACCTGTATCCCTACAACAACGGCCACATGATGGTAATGCCATACCGCCACATATCCCGGCTGGACGAGATGACGCCGGAGGAGAACGCCGAAATGATGATGCTCACGCAAAAATGCGCCGCGGTATTGGGCACGGCGTTCAGGCCGGACGGTTTCAATATCGGCATGAATGTCGGCCAGGCGGCCGGCGCGGGCATCGACGATCATCTACATTTGCACATCGTTCCCCGCTGGAGCGGCGACTGCAATTTCATGCCGGTCGTCGGCCAAACCAAGGTGATGCCTCAGCACCTCGCCGACACCTACGCCGCGCTGGCTCCCGGCTTCAAGTCGGGCCAGTAGGTCCGTTTTTCGATATGGTAAAATAACCCCATGAAAAAGATGTCTAAAGAGGAAGTGCTGTGTATTGTCCGCGAGCTTCACGCCCAACTTGAGCCTGTATATGGCGACCGGCTAAAGGGGATATATCTGTACGGCTCCTATGCGCGGGGTGATGCGCGGGAGGATTCCGATATTGATGTGGCGGTGGTGCTGGATGAGATTCAGGATTGCTGGAAAGAACGTGAACGGGTGGGGGATGTATCCGCCGCGCTATCATTGCGGGAGGATTGCTTGCTCACCGCTTTTGTAATGTCCGAGGCGGAGTGGAGCGACAGGCCATATGCGATCCACCGGAGCATCGTGGGTGAAGGCATCGCCGTATGAAGCGGGAAGCCGGGGAACATATTCACCGGGCGGAAGAGTTATTGCATGTATCGCGGAATGACCTTGATGCGGGGTTTCCGGCTGACTCGGTAAGCCGTTCGTATTACGCTATGTTCCATGCCGCCACCGAGAGGGATTAGTTTCAGGTGTTCCAAAAATCGGGATGCAAGTCAAAAATACTCAGAAAATTGAAAATCTGACGAAAGGAAATAGCTTGATGGGTTTCGATGAGTTAAACAACAAGCTTTATCAAATAAAAAATAACGTTGAAAAGGGGGCCGCTTTTGAGGGGCTTTGCGAGATTTATTTGAAAACCCTTTACAGGCAAGTTTGGTCAATTTGGGATGACCCTCCAAAAGATTTAATCTGCAAGAATCGGAATGGGATAGACATTACCCCGGGGGATACCGGCATAGACATATTTTTTTCAGACAATAATGATATCTGGGCTGTGCAGTGTAAAGCTGTTGGCAAGGGTAAAACGCTTTCCAAAAGCTCGAGCAAAATTGATTCATTCTTTACCGACTGTGGAAGAAGACGCGTTAGAAAACTAATAGTAATTACAAATGCCCATAAGGTTTCAGAAAATGCCCAGAGATTGATTAAGGCGAATGGATGTTGGCTCATCGGGCCGGACAGGTTGCAACAAGCGGTGGTGCAATGGCCTGCAACCCTTCCCGTTAAAGAAAAATATCTCACTTTCGATGCGGCAAGGAACTATATTCAAAGGCAGGGGTTACGTAACGTTAAGGCATTTAATCTTTTTTGCAAAACTGGTGGGAGAAATAATAGGTTTCCAATCCCTACTAATCCCAATATCGTTTATAAACAAAATGGCTGGAAAGACTGGGGTGATTTTTTAGGGACGGGTAACAAGTCAACTAGGAAGAAGGTTTGGAGGAGATTCAATTCAGCCCATCAATTTGTCCTCAAGCTGGAATTAAATAATGAAAACAATTGGCGTTCCTACTGTAATAGTGGAGAACGGCCAAACGATATTCCGGCTAATCCAGATAAAATTTATAAAAGCAACGGGTGGATTGATTGGCCACATTGGTTGACGGGTAAGGAAAGGGTGGCATATTTAAACTTTGATGAAGCCCGCGAATGGGCGCTTAAGCAGGAGATAAAAAATCAAAATGAGTGGAGGTCTTGGGGTAGGGAGAAAAAAATCCCTGCTAACATCCCTCTAGCCCCTGATGGTGTTTATAAACAAAAGGGCTGGAAAGGCTGGGGTGATTTTTTAGGGACGGGTAACTTATCAAATAAGGAAAAGGGAAAGGTTTGGAGAGATTTCGGTTCAGCTCATCAGTTTGTCATCAATCTGAAATTAAATGGGATGAGAGAGTGGCGTGCTTACTATAAGAGCGGAAAACGGCCAAACGATATTCCGGCTAATCCAGATAAAATTTATAAAAGCAACGGGTGGATTGATTGGCCACATTGGTTGACGGGTAAGGAAAGGGTGGCATATTTAAACTATGATGAAGCGCGCGAATGGGCGCTTAAGCAGGGAATAAAAAATTCGCAAGAATGGAAAGTGTGGATCAGAAATAAAAAAATTCCCCCAGAAATTCCACGATCTCCAGATTACGTTTATAGACAAAGCGGTTGGCGAAGTTGGTCAGATTTTTTAAAGAAATGGATGCCTTATAAAGAAGCTCGTAAATGGGCTAGGGAGTCAGGCATTACAAGTATTATGCAATGGAAGAAATACCTACTGCCCAAAGGAATTCCAAGAACGCCTGAAAAGGTTTATAAATCTGAATGGAGGGGGTGGGGGGATTGGCTGAACTATCGAGCTTGAATCCCTGTCTGGCTTGCCTCAACAATATCTTCGAGAAGCAGGCGGTCTGGCCGTTCAGACATAGATGAGTTCACGCTCGATATGTTGCTTCGCGCGCGGCTTTAAGGCCCTATGCGATACCAGATCGACTTTGGTTCCCAGTAGAAGTTCTATCGAATCAGCCAAAGTGACGAATTCAAGGCCGATGGATGGATCGACTTCGACCAGAATGTCCACATCGCTGTTCTCGGTTTGCTCGCCCCGTGCATAGGAGCCGAAAAGCCCTATCTTTTTCACTTTGAACCGCTTTTCAATCGACAGTTTGTTGTGTGAAAGCAGGGAAAGGACTTCTTCCTTGGACTTCATAACGCCAATTATATATCAGAAGCCAATTCGATTATAATCCTGTCATTATGTCCGCATCGTGCGGGCGATGCTTTCGCAACAAACGGGATGATAAAGATGAGCCAACTTACCCCCCTGATGCGCCAGTACATGGCGATAAAGGAGAACTACCCGGATTGCGTGCTCTTCTTCCGCATGGGGGATTTTTATGAGATGTTCTTTGAGGACGCGGTGGCGGCCAGCCGCATCCTGAACATCGCGCTCACCAGCCGCGACAAGGGGGCCGACGACAAGGAAAAAACCCCGATGTGCGGCGTGCCGTATCACGCGCTGGAGGCCTACCTTGGCAAAATGGTGAAGCACGGCCAAAAGGTCGCCATCTGCGAACAGATGGAAGACCCGGCATTGGCGAAGGGGATAGTGAGGCGCGAGGTTGTCCGCGTTGTAACCCCCGGCACGCTCACCGAGGATTGGCTGCTGGATGAAAAGAGCTCCAACTTTCTCGCCGCCGTTGCGCCGGGAGAGAAGGGGATAGGGTTCGCCGCCGCCGACCTTTCCACTGGCAATTTCACCACGCGGGAGTTTGAAGGTCCCCGCGCCGCCGACATGCTGATAGACGAGTTGGCCCGGTTGATACCGAAAGAGGTGCTGGTGCCTCATGACGCGGGGAACGGCT